>NZ_JBEYVC010000265.1:0-10626 GCF_040643855.1 Streptomyces sp. NPDC047072
GGAGGCGGCCGGAGCACCGCCCTCGCCGGACAGCGTCACGGTCGACCCGTTGCAGACCTGCTGACCGGACGGACTGGGCGCGGCGGATCGTGGAGGCGGCGGAGGCCTTCGACGTGGGGGCGCAGGCGCTGCGGGACCGCCGTGACTCACGGCTGCGGGTGGTGGCCAGCATGACGATCGCGGAGTACCTGCTGCCGGGCTGGCTGCTCGCGCTGCGCGCCGAACGCCCGGACACGGCGGTGTCGTTGCTCGCGGGGAACTCCGCGACGGTGGCGGAGCGGCTGCTGTCGGACGAGGCGGACCTGGGGTTCGTGGAGGGGCTGACGGTGCCGACCGGCCTGGACTCGGTGGTCATAGCCCACGACCGCCTGATCGTCGTCACGGCCCCTGGACACGCCTGGGCCCGACGCCGACGCCCCCTGAAGGCGACGGAGTTGGCCGAGACCCCCCTGATCCTCCGTGAGAAGGGCTCCGGCACCCGCCAGGTCCTCGACACGGCTCTCGGCGGCCTCGCCCGCCCGCTCATCGAACTCTCCTCCACCACGGCGGTGAAGGCGGCCGCGGTCGGCGGCGCGGGCCCGGCGGTCCTGAGCGAGCTGGCGGTCGGCGAGGAACTCTCGACCCGCCGCCTGGTGAGCGTGCCGGTGGAAGGCGTCTCCCTGGCCCGTGACCTGAGGGCGGTGTGGCCGACGGGGCATCGGCCGGTGGGGCCGGCGCGGGACCTGCTGTCGCTGACCCGGACGTAGACGAACTTCTTGGTAACGCGGGGCATTTCAGCCCGTCCGGCGTTCGAGGACGAAGCCCTGCCGGGGCCGAGGGGGGGCGAAGGGGGCAGCGCCCCCTGGGGACGGGACGGCTAGGGGCGGCGGGGGCGAAAACCCTTGGCGTGCCGCCACGGGCGACCCGCACCATGAACCGCATGACCACCGCCCCGCCCGCCATCGGCGTCCGCACCCCGTGGGAAGCCCTCCCGGAGTCCGTGCGCCACGCCGTCTCCCATGTGCTCGGCGCTCCGGTCACGGATGCCGTCACCCAACCCGGCGGCTTCTCGCCGGGCGTCGCCGCCCGTCTCCGTACGGCCACCGGGCGGCGCGCCTTCGTGAAGGCGGTCAGCGCGGACGCCAACCCGCACAGCCCGAAGATGCACCGCAAGGAGGCCCGTACGGCCGCCGCCCTCCCGCGCACCGTCCCCGCCCCCCGACTCCTCGGCACGTACGACGACGGCACCTGGGTGGCTCTGGTCTACGAGGACGTCGCCGGCCGTCAGCCCCACATCCCTTGGCGGCGGCGGGAGTTGAACCGGGTCCTGGCCGCCGTGGAGGACCTGAGCCGTACCCTCACCCCGTCGCCGATCGACGCCCCGGGCGCCGCGGTCGACCTCGCCGACACCTTCGACGGCTGGCAGCGGCTCCTGGAGACCCCGGAAGCGGCCGTCCGGCTCGGGCCCTGGACCTCCGGCCACCTGGACCACCTCGCCGAACTCGCCGCTCCCTGGCCGGAGGCGGTCGCCGGCGACACCCTCGCCCACTCCGACGTCCGCGCCGACAACGTCCTGCTCGCGGCCGACGGCCGGGTCGTCTTCGTCGACTGGCCGCACGCCCTGCGCGCCGCGCCCTGGTTCGACCTGCTGCTCATGCTGCCGTGCGTGCACGCCCAGGGCGGACCGGACCCGGAGGAGGTCTTCACGGCACACCCCCTGGGCCGGGCGGCGGACCCGGACGCCGTCACCGCGGCCCTCGCGGGACTCGCCGGCTACTTCCTGCGCAACGCGCTCCTCCCCGCGCCCCCGGGCCTGCCCACCCTGCGGCCCTTCCAACGGGCCCAGGGCGACGCGGCCCTGGCGTGGCTCAGGCGCCGGACCGAACGGTCGTAGCCACCGTATTCAGACGGTCGACCGAGTGCTTGCCGCCGCGTCCACCAGGGCTCGCATCACCCTCAGGTCGTCGCCCATCTCCGGGTGCCACTGGACGCCCAACACCCAGGAGGCGCCCGAGAGTTCCACAGCCTCGATGGTGCCGTCCGCCGCGTGGGCCGAGGCGGTCAGGCCCGAGCCGAGGCGGTCCACCGCCTGGTGGTGGAAGGTGGGGACGGAGGTCTCCTCCGGGGCGATGTCACCGTACGACGTGCCCGGCACCGGCTTCACGAGGTGCCAGCCGAAGACGCCGGGGACCTCCGCGTGACCGTCGATGTGCTGGACGAGCGTGCCGCCGAGGGCGACGTTCAGGAGCTGCATGCCCCGGCAGATGCCCAGCAGCGGGACGCGCGCGGCGAGCGCCGCGTCGATCAGCGCGAGCTCCCAGGCGTCCCGTCGGCGCGCGGGCGGGCCGGTGCGGGGGTCGCGCTCGGCGCCGTAGTGGACCGGCTCCACGTCGGGTCCGCCCGCGATCACCAGGCCGTCCAGCCGGGCCACGGTCGCCGCCGCGTGCTCGGGGGCGTCCGGCGGGAGCATCGCCGCGAGCCCTCCGGCCCGCTGCACCAGCCGCGGGTACCCCGCGGGCAGCAGCGCCGCCTCCAGCTCCCAGACACCCCAGCGCGCCTCGGCCTCCAGATACGTGCTGACACCGATCAGCGGTCGAACGGTCACTTGGCCCTCCCGGACTTGCAATGGCGCACGCTCATACCTTTGCGCGTGGGGCCGTGGAGAAGCAAGGTGCGCCCGTAAACTCCGGAAGACAGGGGCCGTCTCACGCCAGGAACCCCCGCAGCAGCGCCGCCGTCCCCGCGCAGTGCTCCCGCATCATCTCCCGCGCTCCGTCGGCGTCCCCGTCGAGCACCGCCTCCACCAGCGCCGCGTGCTGGCGCTGGGAGTGCTCCAGGTTGCGCACCAGGAGCGGGATGCAGTCGAGGAGGTCGTTCACGGAGGCCCGTACCGCGGCGTACTGCGCGGTCAGCGTCGCCGAGCCGCACAGCTCCGCCAGGGTCAGGTGCAGCAGGGTGTCCAGGCGCCGGTAGTCCGACAGCGGAGCCTCCTGCGTCGCGGCCAGCGCCTCCCGCAGCCGGTCCGCCTGCTCGGCGCTGAGACCATGGGTCGCGCAGAGCCCCGCCGCCCCCACCTCCAGCACCTCGCGGAAGCGCAGCACGTCCTCGATGTCCACCTCGGTGATCCGCCGCCGCAGCTCGTCCTCGCCGCCCCCCGTCGCCTTGGGCAGCACGAACGTGCCGCCGTAGCGCCCGCGCCGGGACTCCACCAGGCCCTGGTCCTGGAGCACCTTCAGCACCTCGCGCAGCGTCACCCGGCTGATCCCCAGCCGCTCGGCCAGCTCGCGTTCGGCAGGCAGCCGCTCGCCCCCCGGCACCAGACCGAGCCGGACGACCTGGAGGATCTGCTCCAGCGCCTCCTCGAACCCGTTGCCCGCCCTGACCGGACGCAGCACCGGGGTCAGCCGGTCGTCCGGGCCGCCGTCAGCGTCCACCGACATATGGCCGTGCCCCCTTCCCAAGCAATGGTTCTCAGCAATACCTTAGGGCTCCCGGCCCGGTCGAAGAAACGCGCAAGCGCCGAAGGAGCCCTCCCGTGGCAGACCGCACACCCCCGCTGAGCGTCGAGGAGCTGCACGCCCTCGTCGCGAGCGGCGAGATCGACACCGTCGTCCTGGCCTTCCCCGACATGCAGGGACGGCTCCAGGGCAAGCGGTTCGCCGCCCGCTTCTTCCTCGACGAGGTACTCCACCACGGCACCGAGGGCTGCAACTACCTGCTCGCGGTCGACACCGAGATGAACACCGTCGACGGCTACGCGATGTCCTCCTGGGACCGCGGCTACGGCGACTTCGCCATGCACCCCGACCTCGCCACCCTGCGCCGCGTCCCCTGGAACGCCGGTACGGCCATGCTGATCGCCGACCTCGCCTGGGAGGACGGCTCCCCGGTCGTCGCCGCGCCCCGCCAGATCCTCCGCCGCCAGCTGGAGCGCCTCGCCGAGCTCGGCTACACCGCCCAGGTCGGCACCGAGCTGGAGTTCATCGTCTTCAAGGACACCTACGAGCAGGCCTGGGACGCCAACTACCGCGGGCTCACACCGGCGAACCAGTACAACATCGACTACTCGGTGCTCGGCACCGGCCGCATCGAGCCGCTGCTGCGCCGGATCCGCAACGAGATGGCGGGCGCCGGCCTGACCGTCGAGTCCGCCAAGGGCGAGTGCAACCCCGGGCAGCACGAGATCGCCTTCCGCTACGACCACGCCCTGGTCACCTGCGACCAGCACGCGATCTACAAGACCGGCGCCAAGGAGATCGCCGCCCAGGAGGGCGTGTCGCTCACCTTCATGGCGAAGTTCAACGAGCGCGAGGGCAACTCCTGCCACATCCACCTCTCGCTCGCGGACGCCGCGGGCAACAACGCGATGGCCGGACCCGACGGCATGTCCGAGGTCATGCGGCACTTCCTCGCCGGACAACTCGCGGCCCTCAGGGACTTCTCGCTGTTGTACGCCCCCAACATCAACTCCTACAAGCGGTTCCAGCCGGGTTCCTTCGCCCCCACGGCCGTCGCGTGGGGCCACGACAACCGCACCTGCGCGCTCCGGGTCGTCGGCCACGGCCGTTCGATGCGCTTCGAGAACCGGCTCCCGGGCGGGGACGTCAACCCGCACCTCGCCGTCGCCGGACTGGTCGCGGCCGGCCTCTACGGCATCGAGCACAAACTCGAACTCCCGGACGCGTGTCCGGGCAACGCGTACACCGCGGACTTCGCCCACGTCCCGACCACCCTGCGCGAGGCCGCCGAGCTGTGGGAGAACAGCCCGATCGCCAAGGCCGCCTTCGGCGACGAGGTCGTCGCCCACTACCGCAACATGGCCCGCGTCGAGCTGGAGGCCTTCGACGCGGCCGTGACCGACTGGGAGCTGCGCCGCTCCTTCGAACGCCTGTGAAAGGTCCTTCGTTGTCTTACGAGCACGAGCTCCAGGTTCTCAATCCGGCCACCGAGGAGGTCGTCGCGACCGTCCCCGCGGCCACCGCGGCGGACGTGGACGCGGCCGTGGCGCGCGCGGCCAAGGCGCAGGAGGGCTGGGCCCAGGCGGCACCCGCCGACCGGGCCCGGCTGCTGCGCCGGTTCGCCGACGTGGTCGACCAACACGCGGAGGAACTCGCGCAGTTGGAGGTCCGTGAGGCCGGTCACCTGCTCGGCAACGCGCGCTGGGAGGCGGGCAACGTCCGGGACCTCCTGGAGTACGCGGCCGGGGGAGTGGAGCGGCTGAGTGGCCGTCAGATCCCGGTCCCCGGCGGCCTGGACATCACGATCCTCGAACCGCTCGGCGTCGTCGGCATCATCGCGCCCTGGAACTTCCCGATGCCGATCGCGGCCTGGGGCACGGCCCCCGCGCTCGCCGCCGGCAACGCGGTGATCCTCAAGCCCGCCGAGACGACTCCGCTCACGGCACTGAGGCTGGCCGAACTCGCCCTGGAGGCAGGGCTCCCCGAGGGGTTGTTCCAGGTGCTGCCGGGCCACGGCCCGGTCGCGGGGACGGCGTTGGTCGACCACCCGGGCGTCGCCAAGATCGTGTTCACCGGCTCCACCCGCACCGGCCGCGCGATCATGGAGCGCTGCGCCCGCCAGGTGAAGCCCGTCACCCTCGAACTCGGCGGCAAGAGCCCCAACATCGTCTTCGCCGACGCGGAGTTGGAGAAAGCCCTCGACCCCTTCTCCTTCCTCGACAACTCCGGCCAGGACTGCTGCGCCCGCACCCGGATCCTCGTCCAGGAGTCGGTCTACGAGGAGGCGCGGGCGTTTCTCGCCGACGCGCTCTCGGCTGTCGTCGTCGGCGACCCGGCCGACGAGAAGACCCAGATGGGCCCGCTGATCTCCCGTCAGCAACTGGACCGTGTACGGCAGTTGGTGCTGGACCAGGCCCCGGGACTACGCGGCACCGCGCCCGCCGGACCCGGTTTCTGGTTCCCGCCGACCGTGCTCACCGGCGAGGCGCCCGACTCGGCCGCCGCCTGCGAGGAGATCTTCGGCCCGGTCGCCGTCCTGCTGCCCTTCACCGACGAGGCCGACGCCATCCGCCTCGCCAACGACACGCCGTACGGCCTCTCCGGCTCCCTCTGGACCCACGACCTGGGCCGCGCGCTGCGCGTCTCGCGGGCCGTGCGGGCGGGCAACCTGTCCGTCAACTCCCACTCCAGCGTCCGTTATTGGACGCCCTTCGGCGGCTACAAGCAGTCCGGACTCGGCCGTGAGCTGGGCCCGGACGCCCTGACCGCCTTCACCGAAACCAAGAACGTCTTCATCAGCACGGAAGGCCCCGCCCAGTGACCTCTTCGACCTCTCCGACCGAACAGCCTGTGTGCCGCCGTCTCGTCGGCCGTACGGCCGTCATCACCGGCGCCGGCAGCGGCATCGGCCTCGCCACCGCCCGCCGGCTCGCCTCCGAGGGCGCGCATGTCGTCTGCGCCGATGTCGACGAGGCCCGCGGCAAGGCGGCCGCCGACGAGGTCGGCGGGCTCTTCGTCAAGGTCGACGTCACCGACCAGGAGCAGGTCGAGGCGCTGTTCAAGACGGCGTACGACACCTACGGCAGTGTGGACGTCGCCTTCAACAACGCGGGCATCTCGCCCCCCGACGACGACTCCATCCTGGAGACCGGCCTGGAGGCGTGGAAGCGGGTCCAGGAGGTCAACCTGACGTCCGTGTACCTGTGTTGCAAGGCCGCGATCCCCTACATGCGGCAGCAGGGCAAGGGGTCGATCATCAACACCGCGTCCTTCGTCGCCCGGATGGGCGCGGCGACCTCGCAGATCTCCTACACCGCCTCCAAGGGCGGGGTGCTCGCCATGTCCCGTGAACTGGGCGTGCAGTTCGCCCGGGAGGGCATCCGCGTGAACGCCCTGTGCCCCGGGCCGGTCAACACCCCGCTCCTGCAGGAGCTGTTCGCCAAGGACCCGGAGCGGGCCGCCCGCCGGCTGGTCCACATCCCCGTCGGCCGGTTCGCCGAGGCCGAGGAGATCGCCGCCGCCGTCGCCTTCCTGGCGAGCGACGACTCCTCGTTCGTCAACGCCAGCGACTTCCTGGTGGACGGCGGGATCTCCGGGGCGTACGTCACCCCGCTCTAAAGAAACGTGTGGCCTTCCCCACGGTAGGTGGGGACGGTCGCCGTCACCGCGTCGCCCTCGACGAGGTGCAGCACGTCGAACCGCTCGCACAGCTCACCGGCCTTCGCATGCCGGAACCAGACCTTGTCGCCGATCAGCAGATCGTCGGCGGGGGAGCCGAGCAACGGCGTCTGCACCTCGCCGGGACCCTCCTGGGGGTCGTACTTCAGACCCTCCGGCAGATACGGCACCGGCAGCCGGTCGCGCCCGGGCGCACCGGAGGCGGGGTAGCCGCCGCCGAGCACCGTCACGACACCGACACCGGGCCGCCGTACGACGGGCTGGGCGAACAGAGCCGCCGGACGCCCCGTGAACGACGTGTAGTTGTCGAACAGCCGCGGTACGTACAGGCCCGACCCGGCGCCGATCTCCGTCACCGCGTCCTCGGCCGCCGTGGTCTGCACACTGCCCGTGCCGCCGCCGTTGACGAACTCCAGGTCCGGCACCACGGCCCGCACCGCCCGCACCACGGCGGCCCGGCGCTCCGCCAGCTCCTTGCGGGCGGTGGCCTGCATCAGCCGTACGGCACGGGAGCGGAGGGGACGCCCCTGGACGTCGTCCCCGACCCCCGCGATATGACCCTCGTACGCCATGATCCCGACGACCTTGAACCCGGGCCGCCGGGCCACCACCCGGGCCATGTCGGCGACTTGGGCGGGGGAGTACAGCGGTGAGCGGCGGGCGCCGACGCGCACCCGGCCGCCGAGCATCTTCAGCGAGGTGTCCAACTCCAGGCAGACGCGGATGACTTCGGTGCCGCCCGCGCGGGAGTCGTCGATGAACCGCAGCTGGGCCGGGTCGTCGACCATCACCGTCACGGCGGCCGCGAGCTTGGGGTCGGCGGCGAGTTCGGCGTATCCGGAGCGGTCGGCGGAGGGGTAGGCGAGCAGGATGTCGTCGAAACCGCCCCGGGCCAGCCACAGGGTCTCGGCGAGGGTGAAGGACATGATGCCCGCGAAGCCGTCCTTCGCCAGGACGCGTTCGAGCAGGGCCCGGCAGCGTACGGACTTGCTCGCGACGCGGATCGGCTTGCCGGCGGCGCGGCGGACGAGGTCGTCCGCGTTGGCGTCGAAGGCGTCGAGGTCCACGATCGCGAGGGGGGCGTCCAGGTGGGCGGTGGCCCGGTCGTATCGGGCCCGGTCGGCGGCGCGCGCAGTCATGAACGCAGCCTGCCAGACAGGATTACCGCAGGGTAGGGGGACGTTCCGGGCAGATGCCCCCCGGGGTCGTGGACTGGTTCCCGTTCGCCCGGCAACAAGCCGTAGAGTGACGCGCAAGCACGCAGGGCTGTTCGCCCCCGTCGCCGCCGCGCCGGGATGCCGGATTCCTCGTGCGGGTATGCGTGCCCGGAGGCCGACTCCACGCTGGCGTCACCGACGACGGCCCGCGCACGACCGATCGGCCCGGACACGCACGAGGAAACGGGGGGTGCATGAGTACGGAAGCCCGCCGCGCCTCCGTTCCGCCGCGTCCGTCCGAGCCGCCGACGGTGGGAGCCGGGGAGCCGTCTTCGGGGGGCGCCGATTCCGCGGGCGACCGGCCCGGGGACACCGAGTGGCAGGCGTTCGCGCCCCGCGCCCCACGTGAGCCGACCCGGCAGGGGTTTCCCGGCTTCGACTGGCAGGACTCCGACGAACGGGGCGGCGGGCGTGCCGCCGGTGTGCCGGGCGCCGGGGGCGAAGACAACGACAGCAGCGCGGTGGGTTCACGGGGCGTCGGCGGTGCGGGTTCCTCCGGATACGGCGACATGAGCACGAGTACGGGACGGGAGTCCGAGGTGCGGAACGGGACGCCGAGCACGGCGGGGCGGCCCCCGATACCTGCACCGGGCTCGACCGGGCGTGCGCCTGGGGCTTTCGGTGGGGCTATGGCCGGTCCGGGTTCGGCCGGTGGATCTGCGGCCGGTTCGGGTTCCATGGGCGGGTCCATGGCGGGCTCGGGTTCGGTCGGTAGGTCTACGGGCGGCTCGGGTTCGGTCGGTGGGTCCGCGGCTGGTTCGGGTTCGGCTGGTGGAGCTATGGCTGGTTCGGGGCCGCTCGGTGGAGCTGCGGCTGGGGTCGGTGCCGCGGGTGGGTCTGCGGGCGCGGTCGGTGGGTTTTCCGGTTCGGGTGCTGTCGGCGGGTCTGCGGTCGGTGGATCTATGGGTAGGGCCGGGGGGTCTGCCGGTTCCGGTGCCGCCGGGGGGTCTGCCGTCGGTGGATCTGTGGGTGGGGCCGGTGCGCGATCCGGGTCAACGGCAGGTGCCGGCACCGGTGCTTCGGTGCGGCGCGGGGCCGGCGGCCAGGGCTCCGAGTCGGTCCCGTTCTCGAATCGGGCGCCGTTCTCCGGGCCTTCCGGGCCGCCGCCGCCCAGCCCCTCGGCCCGGTTTCCCGACGCTCCTCCGGCTACGGGCGGGCAGAACGGGTCCGACCGTTCGGCCCGCGGAAACGACGGAGCCGCGCGGAGTGCCGGTGGGTCCGGTTCGCCGGTGTCGGACGGGTCCGTGCCGCCGAGGCCCGGGTTTCGTCCCTCGACGTCGCCGCGTCGGCCCGGTGCCCCCGCCGAGTCCGCCTCGGAAACGACCTTCCGGATGCGCCCGGTACCGGCCGAGCCGACGACCGGTGACGGCCGTACGGATTCGACGCCGGACGCCCGCTCGGGCGGCCCGCGCGGTGACGGCCGTACGGGATCCGCGCTGAACGCCCGCTCCGGCGGCGAGCGCGGTGACAGCCGTACGGAATCCGCGCCGAGCGCACGCTTCGACGGCCCACGCGGCGATGGCCGTACGGAATCCCGGCCGGGCACCTCGTCCTCCACGGACTCTAGGACCGCCGTACCCCCACGCCCGGGCTTCCCGCCCCGCCCCACCCGCGGAACGGGCATGCCCCCCACGCAGGGCGATGCCTCCACTCCGCCCCCGACTCCCTCCCGCCGTCCGGCCCCTACACACCCTTCGACGCCCCCGGCTCCCTTTACTACCTCCACCGAGCCCCCGGCTGCTTCCCGGCGTCCGATGCCCTCGCAGCCCCCGGCCACCCCCACCCAGCGCCTGGCGTCCACCCCGCCCCCGGCGCCCAGCAACCGCCCGGCCTCCGCATCGCCCTCAGCGCCCACCAGCCACCCGGCCGCCACCACGCCTCCGGCACCCAGTAACTGTCCGGCTTCCACCCCATCCCCGGCCGCCCCCACACAGCGCCTGGCATCGACCCCGCCCCCGGCATCCAGCAGCCGCCCGACCCCCACCACGCCTCCGGTACCCAGTAGCCGTCCGGCTTCCACCCCGCCCCCGGCCGCCCCCACCCAGCGACTGACGTCCACCCCGCCCCCCGCACCCACCAGCCACCCGGCCCCCGCATCACCCCCGGCACCCGCCAGCCGACCCGCCTCCACCCAACCCCCGGCCCCCACCCACCCCCCGGTCGGCGCCCCCGCCTCAGCGGCCGCCTACACCCCCGCACCCCCGACACGCCGCCGCCGGGTCCCAACAGGACCTGTCCAGCCTGGAGTTGGTGCTCGTCGGCGGCGCCAAGTACAGCGAGCGGGCGGCGCGGCG
>NZ_JBEYVC010000266.1:0-10418 GCF_040643855.1 Streptomyces sp. NPDC047072
CGACCAGGGTCGGGTACCAACGGGCCTTGTCCATCGGGTCGACGGGGATGTACCGCTCGGCGACCGGGTCGAACTCGTAGGCCGCGCGGATGCCCGTGATGCCCTCACCCGGCTGGAAGGTGACGTCGGCGGAGGTGACGAGCTTGGTGGGCGGGGTGCCGGCGCCGGCCAGGCCGTGCGACAGCGCCATGGAGAAGCAGCTGGAGTGGGCGGCGGCGATCAGCTCCTCGGGGCTGGTCTTGCCGTTCGCCTGCTCGGCGCGCGACGGCCACGACACCGGCTGCTGGCCGATGCCGGAGGAGTCGAAGGTGACGACACCGTTGCCCTCGAGCAGGTTGCCTTCCCAGACGGTGTGAGCGGAGCGCGTGGTAGCCACGGTCAGTCCTTTCGTGTGGTCCCGGTTCCGGGAGTTCGGGACCATCCGATCACACTCTCCGGTTCAACTCACCCGGAAGACCGGCCCGCGCGCCGTGAACGGCAACCGCGCGCCCTGCGGGATCAGATAGGCGTGCTCGCGGCGGACCCTGAGGACGTCGCACCAGCCGTCGGTGATCACCAGGACCGGGGCGCCCGGCGGGAAGTCGTCCGCGCGGTGCAGCAGGTCGATGCCGGGCTGCAGGACGGTCCCGCCACGGCCGTGCACGCGGACCCGGCCGGCGATCTCCGTGACGGGCAGATACCCGGCGTCGTGCGGGGCCGCGTCGCAGAACACCACCCGGGCGGCCGGGACGTCACGTGCCTCGGCGTACGAGGCGATCGCGCCGAGCGCCTTGCCGAGCAGGGTGCGGTCCATCGAGCCGGAGGTGTCCAGGACCACGCCGAAGGTGCAGCGGGCGATCTCCTCGGGCGGGAACCAGCGGCCCGCGCGCGGGATGTCGGGGGTGGCGGACTGACGGCGCGAGGGACGGGCGTACGACCGCACGGGCTGCGGGCTGGGCACGAACTCGTCGAACCAGCGGGCGAGTTGGGCATCCCACGCCAGCGGCGGATGGCTGAGCGCGCGGATCTCCTCGATCAGTCCGCCCGGCAGATAGCCGCGGTCCTGCTGCTGGTGCATGTCCAGGCCCTGGCACAGGCCCCGGCGGTAGAACTCGTCGAGGTCGACGTAGTCGCGGGGCGGGCCGAGCGGACCGCCCAGGATGTCGCCGACTCCCTTGCCGCGCAGGGTCGCCAGCCGCCGCTTGCGGCGCAGGTCGCCGGCGATGCGGTCGTAGACCTCCTCGGCGGACAGGCCCGCGAGCTGCGGGTCGTACAGCAGCCCGTCGGGCATGGTGCCGATGTCCATCTCGGTCAGCCAGGCGTTGATGACGTAGTCGCAGGCGACGTTGAAGAGGTAGGGGTCGCGGGTGCCGCAGCGGTCGCCGTGGCGCAGGGCGGCGTGCAGCATCTCGTGGGCGAGGATGAACCGCCACTCCTCTTCCTCGAAGGTGCGCAGCGGGTTGACGTAGATCTCCCCTGCCTCGGTGTTCACGGCGGCGATCGAGATGCCGTGGGCGCGGGTGAGTTCGGCGTCGGCGACCAGCTTGATGCCGGAGGCGATGCCGCCGAGCAGGGGGTAGGAGGAGATGAACCAGCTCAACGCCTGCTGCCAGGGGCGTTTCACGGGCAGGTCGCCGTCCAGCGAGTCCCGCCGTCCGCCCGCCATGTCCATCGCGGCGGACACGGTGCGGGTGAGCGCGGTGGCGAACGCCAGCTGCCAGTCCGGCGGTTGGGACCAGTCGCCCCAGCGGGTCAGCACCTGGTCGGGCTCGTCACCGGCGGTACCGCAGCGCTCGTACACCGGTGGCAGTCCGTTCCGGCGCCAGCGGGCGGCGAGTTGCTCCTCGTCGCCGTCC
This sequence comes from Streptomyces sp. NPDC047072, assembly GCF_040643855.1. Classification (NCBI taxonomy): domain Bacteria; kingdom Bacillati; phylum Actinomycetota; class Actinomycetes; order Kitasatosporales; family Streptomycetaceae; genus Streptomyces; species Streptomyces sp. NPDC047072. Next base: position 1,836 of record NZ_JBEYVC010000266.1, read on the forward strand.
GGGTAGGAGGCGGGCAGGTGCTCGGGGGTGTCGCCGACGGTGAAGCCCAGCAGGAAGCGGTTGACGACGACGCAGCGGGCGGCGAGGTCGTAGCGGTCGGGCTGGACGCGTTCGCCCTTGACGGCCGGGACGTGTCCGAAGCCGAGGTGGAGGGCCGCGTGGGCGAGCGCCCAGGCCCAGGCGCCGGGCTCGGCGAGCCGGGTGGGGTGGACGTGCAGGTCGCCTCCGGAGTCGACGACCACGAGTCCGTCCCGGGGCGCGTAGGCGCACTCCTCGTGACGGCAGACGTCGAACTCCAGGGCCGCGAGGGCCGGGTTGGCCTTCACCAGCCGCACGCCCTCGGCGAACGCCTCCCCCGCGAGGTCCCGCTTCTTCTTCTCCGCGGGCTTGCGGCTCACCGCCGCGCCTCCACCAGCCGGGGCATGTCCCGGGCCGCCTCGACGAGGAACCATGAAGGCAGTACGGGGTTGCCGTCGGCGTCGGAGGCGATGACGGTCTGGGCGACCTCGACGGAGATCTCGGCGAGCTGCACGAGCAACGACTTGGCGCGGTACGCCGTTTGGCGGCCGTTCGCCGACATGTGCTCCTTGCTCGCGGGGAGTTCCTTGATCAGACGGCCGCGGAAGGACTCGGCGAGGTAGTAGAGCAGGTCGCGGTCGGCGAGGCGGTTGGGCCAGCGGGCGTCGCCCTTGATGATCGCCTCGATGCCGTACTGGCTGCGGACGATCTTGACGTAACCGCAGAACGCGGTCGCGTGCGCCGGGGTCAGCGTGCCGTGCGCGAGGACCTTCAGGGTCTCCTCGTCGAGGCCCTGGCCGAAGGAGTGCAGCGCGTCGGAGAGCATGTGCCAGGAGCGGGGCGTGGAGAAGGGCTCCTCGGTCTTCGGCGGCTTGGACCACAGGTGGTCGGGGCGGTCGGTGAGGTGGTCGAGGATCCAGGGGTGGATGTCGTTGTTCGCGGCCCAGGTCAGCCAGTCCTTCGCGGAGGCCTCCAGGTGGACGTGGGCGAGGCGGTTGACGAGGGCGGAGGCGATGGGGCGGGCGAGGGCGTTGTCGGTGGCACGGTTTCCGGCGCCGATGACGATCGAGCCCTTCGGCAGCTCGTAGTCGCCGATACGGCGGTCCAGGATCAGCGAGTAGAACGCCTTCTGCACGTCCGGGGTGGCCGCGTTCAGCTCGTCCAGGAACAGGCAGTACGGCTCGTCCCGGGCGATCGACTCCGGCGGGCAGAACACCGAGCGTCCGTCCCGGATCTGCGGCACCCCGATCAGGTCCTCGGGCGCCAGCTGCGTCCCGATCAGACTGACGCACTCCAGCCCCAACGAGCCGGCGAACTCCCGCACGAGAGAAGACTTCCCAATACCGGGCGCCCCCCACACAAAGACGGGCCGCACGGTGGCAAGCCCGAGCAGAAGCTCAGGAATACGAGAGGGCGTGACAGTAACAGCAGCCTGCAAGGCAGCAACTCCAGGGAATGTCCGAGAAAAGTCCAACTCGAACAGTGTGTGCGTCAGACCAAGCAGACGCAGCCGATTTTTCATGCAGGCCCAGCGAGCTTCCCTAGGGGCGCGGGGAACTGCGCGACCAGCCCCCACCGACCCGCAGCCGACCTCTAAGCCGCCTTCTCCTCGGCACTCTCCAACGGCACTTGTGGTCCACCCGCCTCGTCGAGCCACCCCCGCAGCACCCGATGAATCCGCTCCGCCCCCACGATCTCCCCCTCCGGCTCGGACAACGCCCGCGGCGACAGCAGAAACGGCTTCGCCTGAGCCCCGCCCAACCCACCGTGCGACCCGATCTGTTCCTCGAAGGCGAGCACTTCCCCCTCCTCCGGGTCGTACCACGAGTTGACCATGATGTCGGCGGTATGCGGAAAGGAGTGCGTACGCCGCACCACATCCGCCGCCCCCACCCCGAACTCGGCCAACGGCCCCGGCACTTCATCCAGCCGGTCCACCGGAATCTCCGTACCGAACGGCCCGAGCACCACCCCGCCGTGCTCCTCGCTGCGCACCAGCAGGAACCCGATCCCGGGATGGTTGGCCAGAGTCGTCAGCAACGCAGGATGGCGTGCGTCGATCTCCTCCTTGCTCATCCGGTGGTGCACGTCCGGGAAGGAGACCAGCCCAAGGTTCCCGGAGGCCAGCACGATCGGTTCGGACCCGCGCGCGGGCCGGTACTTCTCGCGCCGCCCCTCCCGGCCCGGCCGGCGCAACGCGGCCCGCACCGCCGCCCGCGCCTCGGCCCCGCTGTGGGTCCGCTCCGCCTTGCGCGACACGGGCAGCCCACAGCCGGCCCGGACCAGATCGCCGAGGGTGAGTCCGTACCGCGTGCGGAAGGTCTCGCCGGGACTCTGCCCGTGGTCGGAGAGGACGACGATCCGGTACGGCCGCGGCGCGTGCTCGGCGACGTTCTCGATCAGCGCGAGCGCCCGGTCGAGGCGTTCGAGGACCTTCTCGGCGTCCCGGCTGCGCGGCCCGGAGTGGTGGGCGACCTCGTCGTAGGCGACGAGGTCGGCGTAGACCGCCGTACGCCCCGCGAGCATGTCGCCCATGACGGCGGCGACCACGACGTCCCGTTCGACGACGGTGGCGAAGGCGCGGACGAACGGGTAGAGGCCTCCCCGGCCCACGCGCGGACGCGTCTTGCGGGCGCGGGCCTTGGTGGACTGGCCGATCTCGCGCCCGACCTCGGCGATGAAGGACAGGGCGGTGCGGACCGCGTTGGCGGGGTCGGAGAAGTAGGCGAAGTAGCCCGCGCGGGAACGGTTCTCCCGGCTGCGGCGGCGCGTGGCGATGGACAGCACGAGGGCCTGTTCCTCGGCGCCGCCGGAGAAGAGGTTGCCGCGGCTGGCGCCGTCGACGGCGAGCAGTCCGTCGTGGCCGCTGTGCCGTACGGCCCGGCGCTGGAGTTCGGCGGCGCTGGTCGGCCGGTTGGAGACCATCACCTCGCCGCGGTCCTTCTCGTACCAGCGGAAGGCGGGCACGTCGTGGTTGCTGCCGTGCAGGATGCCGAGCTGGCTGGCGCCGGTCTGGCTGGACCAGTCGGTGCGCCAGGGGGTGAGCCGGTGGGTCCGCTCCAGCCAGCGCCCGACGGTGGGCATGAGGCCCTTGCCGACGGCGTCCAGGAGCACGTCGTGGCCGACCCCGTCGAGCTGCACGAAGACCATGCCGGGGGTGGCGGGACAGGCCGGGATGCTCCTACGACGACGATCGGCGAGCCGGTACAGACGGCGCCGATACGCCTCGTCGTCGCGCACCGCGAGGGCACCGCCGGTCGCGGAGGCCACGGCCGACATCACGGCGGCGACCACGACCGCGGTCTCCGGGGCCGCGTCCCCGCGCTCGGCCGGGTTCAGATCGAGGGCGAGCAGCAGGAGGGCGCCGTTGAGGAAGAACACCAGCGCCCCGAGCACCAGCGCCGGCACCAGCAGCAACAGCCGTACCAGAAGAGGCCAGACCAGCGCCGACAGCAGACCGAAGGCCCCGGCCCCGAAGGCCGCGGTGACGGCGATCCGGGTGGCACTGTCACCATCGGGCGACTGAAGCCGGAAATCGGGCAACACCCCGGCGAGCACCAGCATCGTCAGCGTGGAGACAACCCACACGGCAACGCTCCGCCCCACCTGACTGGCCACCCGCCGCCACCACATGAGCACCAGCCTGTCATACAGAACATCAAAACGAACGGCCCATTAAGACACCTAAAGGGGCGCGGGGAACTGCGCGACCAGCCACAACAAGGCCGCACCCGCCGTACGACCAAACCAGGCACCCCCATAGGCGAACTCAACGCCCGTCATATCCAGCCGTCGGCATCGACAACCGCCGATGCACCCGAGCCTTCATCTGCGCGTCATAGAGCGGCTCGGCCAGCCCCACCGTCTCCACCCGCACCCCCCGCCGAGCACACTCCGCCGTGAACTCCTCGACAGAGGACAACGCACTCTCGAGCACCCGCCGACTCGGCGCGACAAACAGGTCCCGCCCCGCCCGCACCCCGTCCCACAGCACGCAGTGATCCGCCCGCACCCCCCGCACGAGCAGTTCCCGCCGCACGATGTACCCCCGCTCCGAGGCCCACCGCGCACACATCGCGTGCTGGCTGCGGGAATCCACGAGGAAGGGGTCCGCGTCCAGCTCCTCCAGCGGCGTCAGACTCGCGATCGCCGTGACCCGCACCGGTCCCATGGTGTCCCCCTCACCTCCGGGTTTCGCCGCCGACCCTACTCCAGCCCGTAGGCTTCGGGGAGTCGCGCGAAGGAGGCAAAGAGGTGCCGGTGGAGATCACCTGGTGGGGCCACGCGACCTGCACGGTCACGGATTCGGACGTACGTGTGCTCACCGACCCTCTGTTCGCCCGCCGCCTCGCGCACCTGCGCCGCCGGCGCGGAGCCGTACCGCCGCCCGGGGCCTGGCGTGCGGACGTCGCGCTCGTCTCCCATCTGCACGCCGACCACCTGCACGTTCCGTCGCTGATGCGGCTGGAGCCGGGCACGCGCCTGCTCGTGCCCCGGGGCGCACCACGGCAGGTGCCCGGACTGCGCCGGCTCGCCCATCTCCGGGTGGAGGAGGTCTCCGTAGGGGACGAGCGGCGGATCGGCGACGTGGTGATACGCGTGGTGCCGGCCCGGCACGACGGACGGCGGCTGCCCGTCGGCCCGCACCGCTCCCCCGCGCTCGGCTATGTCGTGGAGGGCGAGGGGCGCACCTACTTCGCCGGGGACACCGGGCTCTTCGAGGACATGGCGAAGGAGGTCGGCCCGGTCGACGTGGCGCTGCTGCCGGTCGGCGGCTGGGGGCCGTATCTCGGCGAAGGTCATCTGGACGCGGGGCGGGCGGCCCGGGCGCTGGCGCAGCTCGCGCCGCGCAGCGCGGTGCCGGTGCACTACGGGACGTACTGGCCGATCGGCATGGACGCGGTGCGGCCGCACGAGTTCCACGCGCCGGGCACGGAGTTCGTACGGCTGGCCGCCGAGCACGCGCCCGACGTGGACGTGCACCGGCTGGAGCACGGGGAGAGCGTGCGGCTGGAGGTCGCGCGGTGACGTGGCTCGCGACCGCCACCACGGGGGCGACACCCGGGGCTGCCGGGCAGGCGATCGGGTATCCGACGCTGTTCCTGCTGGTGTTTCTGGGGGCGTTGGTGCCTGTGGTGCCCACGGGGGCGCTGGTGAGTTCGGCGGCCGTCGTGGCCTTCCACCAGACCGCACCCCTGTCTCTGCTGTTCGTGTTCGTCACGGCCTCCAGCGCCGCGTTCCTCGGGGACATCGCCCTGTACTGGCTGGGGCGGCGCGGGATGGGCTCGAAGAACGGCTCGCGGTGGCTGGAGGCGATCCGGTCGCGGGCGCCGGAGGACCGGCTGACGCAGGCGCAGGAGAAGCTCGCGGACCACGGCGTGGCCGTCCTCGTGCTGTCCCGGCTGGTCCCGGCGGGCCGGATCCCGGTGATGCTGGCCTGTCTGATGGCGAAGTGGCCGCTCAGGCGGTTCGTCCGGGGGAACCTTCCGGCCTGTCTGGCCTGGGCGGTGACGTACCAGCTGATCGGGATCCTGGGCGGGTCGCTGTTCGACGAGCCCTGGGAGGGCGTGCTGGCGGCGATCGTGCTGACCGTCACGTTCAGCGCGGCGCCGAGTGTCTGGAAGCGGGTGCGCTCCTCGGACTGAGCGCGTCCTGACCTCGGCCCGATTCTCTTCTCGGCTACGGATTGTTGATTGTACCGACCGGTCGATGTATGAATGGTTGCGGACGTGGGAGCCGACGAGAGGACGAGCGACGTGGCCGGTACGGACACCACCGAGGACATCCCGCAGTACCCGTCACCGCGATCGGCGCAGTGCCCGTTCGCCCCGCCGCCGGACCTGCTCGGGCTGCACGCGACGGACAAGGCGGTCACCCGCGTGAGGACGTGGGACGACAGCACCCCGTGGCTGGTCACCAAGCACGCGGCCCTGCGCGAGGTCCTCTCGGACCCCCGGATGAGCGCGAACATCGGCGGCGAGGGCTACCCGCACACCACGGCGGCCATGAAGGCGCACGCCGCCGAGATGGAGCCGTCCATCAACAACACCGACGGCGCCGAGCACACCCGGTGGCGGCGCACGCTGACGAGTTCCTTCACCCGGCACCGGATGGAGAAGCTCCGCCCGGAGATCCAGCGGATCACCGACGACCTCGTCGACCGGATGCTCGCGGGCCCCAAGCCCGTCGACCTCAACGAGGCCCTGTCCCTGCCGCTGCCGTCGCTGATGATCTGCGCGCTGCTCGGGGTGCCGTACGAGGACCACGAGTTCTTCCAGGAGCACGCGGGCGTCACCAACGCGCGCTACAAGACGCCGGAGGAGGCCGCCGAGACCACCCGGACGCTGCGCCGCTACATCTCCGGGCTCATCGAGGCCACGGCGGACAACCCCGGCGAGAACGTGCTCACCGACCTCGGCGAGCGGGTCAGGGGCGGCGAGCTGAGCCTGGAGGAGGCGGCCCGGCTGGGGCACATCCTGCTCGTGGCCGGCCACGACACCAGCGCCAACATGATCACCCTGGGCACGGCGCTGCTGCTGGAGAACCCCGACCAGCTCGCGGCGCTGCGCGAGCGCCACGACGACGCGAAGTTCGTGCAGAACGCCGTCGAGGAGCTGCTGCGCTATCTGACGATCCCGCACCTGCTCGCGCGGCGGGCCGTCGTCGGGGACATCGAGGTCGACGGCGAGAGCATCCGCGCGGGCGAGGGCGTCATCGCGTCGCTGGCCGCGGCCAACTGGGACCCGGAGGCGTTCCCCGAGCCCGAGAAGCTCGACCTCGCGCGCAAGGCCTCGCACCACGTCGCCTTCAGCTGGGGCCCGCACCAGTGCATCGGCCAGCAGCTGGCCCGCGTCGAGCTCCACGTCGTCTTCAGCACGTTGTTCCGCCGGATCCCCACCCTGCGGCTCGCGGTCGACCTCTCGGAACTGAAGTTCAAGGAGGACTCCCAGGCATACGGCATCTACGAACTGCCGGTCACCTGGTAGGCGCCTTCGATGACGGCACCCTGGACGACAGCTCCTTCGACGGCCGGTCTGAAGGGGTCAGTCCAGGACGCGTGAGCCGCCGACCGGGAGGTCCCAGAGGTCCGCCCGGTCCAGGCCCGCCTTCGCCCAGGCCGCCCGCACGCGGGTGAGCGGCTCCAGGACCGGCTCCGCCGACAGCACGAACGTCGCCCAGTGCATCGGCGCCATTCTGCGCGCGCCCAGGTCCTGGTCGGCCCGTACGGCCTCCTCCGGGTCGCAGTGCACGTCGCTGAGCCACCAGCGGGGGTCGTAGGCGCCGATGGGGAGCAGCGCCAGGTCGATGCCCGGGTAGCGCTGTCCGATGCGGGCGAACCAGTGGCCGTAGCCCGTGTCTCCCGCGAAGTAGACCCGCTGGCCGTCCGGGGCCGTCAGGACCCAGCCGCCCCAGAGGCTGCGGCAGGTGTCGGTGAGGGAGCGCTTGGACCAGTGGTGGGCCGGCACGAAGTCGAAGCGGACGCCCTTGAGTTCGGCCGCCTCCCACCAGTCCAGCTCGGTGACGCGCGTGAAGCGGCGACGGCGGAACCAGCGGGCGAGCCCCGCCGGGACGAAGACGGGGGTGTCGCGCGGGAGCCGGCGCAGGGTGGGGGCGTCCAGGTGGTCGTAGTGATTGTGGCTGATGACGACCGCGTCGACGGGCGGCAGGGCGCTCCAGGCGATGCCGACCGGGGTGATGCGGGCCGGGGTGCCGAGGATGCGGCGGGACCAGACCGGGTCGGTGAGGACGGTCAGACCGCCGATCCGCACCACCCAACTGGCGTGGCCCGCCCAGGAGACGGCGACCGTGCGCGCGTCGACCGCGGGCAGCGGGCCGGGCTCGAAGGGCAGCCGGGGGACGTCGGCGAGCCCCTCTGGGCCGGGGCGGACGGCGCCCTCGCGGGCGAAGCGGGCCATGGCCTTGAGGCCGGGCAGCGGGGCGGTCAGGCGGTCGTGGAAGGAGCGCGGCCAGGTCCTTCGCTCCCCCAGCGGGCGCGGCTCGACGAGCGCCGGGAACGGGGGGACGAAGGCGGCTCTGGTCGCCGGATCGTCGGCTTCCTGGGTGGTGGTGCTCGTGGTCGACTCGGACTGCTGCGTCATCGAGGAGGCTCCCATCGCTGAGCGTCGTCGCGGAGGTCGTCGAAGACCGACTCCAGAATGATCAACGCGCGTTGCACGTGTGGCAGTTCCAACGGCGAGGGTGACGTGAGGCATTCCGCGCGCTCCTCGTCCGACCCGCCGAGCAGGGCGCCCGTGGCCAGCCGGACGCGCGGCGCCCCGAGGTCGTCGCCGAAGCGGTGGCCGCCGGGCGCGGGCATGCCGAGCCGGGCGGAGAGGAAGTCCTCCAGGTCCTGGGCGTCGCCGATCCCCCGCGCGGTGAGCGCGGGCCGCAGCGGGCCGAGGTCGACGTAGAGGTGACGCCCTGCCTGCGGGGGCCGGGCGAGCGCGCCCGCGCGGACGACGGCGGAGTGGGCGGCGGCCGAGCACGCGGCGGCGGCCGTCGTCAACCCCGCCCACGACCGGGGCCGGGTGCTCCGGCTCGCCATGCTCAGCACGATCGAACTGC
>NZ_JBEYVC010000267.1:0-10166 GCF_040643855.1 Streptomyces sp. NPDC047072
GGTGCGGTCGCGCCCCCGCGTGCAGGCGCGGTCTCAGCGCGAGGCGCGGGCCGGGCCCCAGCGCCAGCGCCAGCGCCAGCGCCAGCGCCAGCGCCAGCGCGGGATACCGCCCGGGTACGGGCGCCAACCCCGTCGGTGCAGGACTCGGTTCCGCCGCTCCGTACGGTCCCAGCCTGCGACCGGCCCTCCGCGTCGGCCGAGGCCCTGTCACGACCGGTCGTCCCAGCGGCCGTCATCACGCTCCCCTCCCCAACAGCCGGCCCTCGTCCCACCACTCCGGTGTCTCCTCCTGGACCGGGCTGACCTCCACGAGGGTGATCTCGTGCCGGGTGAGGGTCAGGTCCAGGTCTGTTCGGCCGTCCGAGGTCGGGAGGCGGAGGTGGTAGCGGGCGGGTTCCGCAGCCTCGTGGAGGATGTCGAGCTGCTCACGGCGAGGCGAGCGGGGGCTGCCCATCCGTTGCCAGGCCGTACGGGCATTGCCGTACTCCTCGTCGACGGTCGAGCGCCGTACGAACGCCTCCCCGGCAGTACGCATCGGCACCGACAGCCGCACCCGGTGTCGTTCCGGCCCCGGTGTCTCCCCGCTCGCGTCGACCGGCGCCCACGCGAGCACCGTCACCCGGCCGTCGGGGTGCCGGGTGGCCAGGTGGTCGTCGCCGCGGGCCAGCAGCTCGGAGCCCATGCGGGCCATGAAGGCGTACAGGTGGTACGTCGGCTTCCTCACCTGACGATGGGTCAGCAGCCCGAAGCCGCCGTGGAAGAGAGCCGTCGGCGGCCCGGCCTCCTCGAACATGTCGCTGAAGGTCCAGTACGAGAAGGAGTCGACGTGGTCGCCGCCCCGGGCCAGCACCGGCGCCAGGTAGGCCGCGTGGAAGGCCGTGTCGTGGATCGGGTTGTCCGGGCGGTAGGAGGAGTTGAACTCCGTGATGTGGAGCGGGAGTTCGCCCAGCCGCGTGCCCTTCAGCCGCTCGCGGGGTGTCGCGAACTGCTCCAGCAACCCCTGCGCGGGGCCCAGCGTCTGGTGCACACCGAACGGCACATGCTGGGCCGGCCCCGAGGTGTACGCGTGCTTGGACACGAAGTCGACGGGGACATCTCGACGTGAGGCGAACTCGGCGAACCGGTCGAGCCATTCGTCCGCGCCGGGCGAGATCGCGGGGCCGCCGACCTGGAGCGAGGCGTCCACGTCCTTCACCGCACCCGCCGTCACCTCGTAGAGCCGGTGATAGGCTGTTTCGTCCGCGTTCTCCCAGAAGTCGGGCAGGTTGGGCTCGTTCCACACCTCGATCGGCCAGGTGCGCACCTCTTCGAGGCCGTAGCGGTCGACGAGGTGCTTCAGGGTCGCTCGGACCAGTGCCGCCCACTCGGTGTGCGAGCGGGGCGGGGTGACGTTCCCCCGCCACCAGAAGATCGTCTGCCGCCCGGACGCCAACTCGTCCGGCATGAAGCCGAGTTCGAGGAAGGGCCGGATGCCCAGCTCCAGGTAGGCGTCAATGACCTGGTCGACGTAGGTGAAGGAGTGCCGGACGTGCCGGGCGCCCTGCCACTCGTAGGGGCGGTGGACGCCCATGCCGTCGCTGAACAGGCCGTGTCCCCGGATGTACCGGAAGCCGATCTCGCGCTGGGGCAGGGCGAGCGAGTCCTGGTAGTCGCGGCGCAGGGCGAGTTCGACGCGGCCGGTGCCGACGCAGTGGCGCCAGGCGTCGGAAAGGGTGCCGACCGGCTCGTCGGGGCTCACCCGTTCTCCTTCTTGAAGCGCTCGTACGCCTTGTTGTGGAGGTCGACGAGCTGCTGCATGTTCTTCGACTTCAACTCGGTGACGAAGGCGTCCCATTCGGAGATCGGGCGCTTGCCGAGGACGAACTTGAGGGTGTTCTGGATGGCGTAGTCCTTGAGCGGGGTGTCCCAGAGCGTGGCCTGCTCCTGCTCGAAGGACTGGAGCGGGTGGGCCGGGTCGACCGGGAGTTCCTTGCGCTGGGACATGACCTCCTGGAACTTCTGCTCGTCCGGGCTGAACGAGGAGGAGACCAGCTTCCAGCTGCCGCCGTAGGTGAAGACACCGTTGAAGAAGCCGAAGTCCTTCTGGAGGTCCTTCGGGGCGTCCGGGTCGGAGCCCATCAGGGAGATGCCCGGCTCCAGCTTGAAGGTGTCCCCGGACTCCGTGTAAGTGACGCCCTTGACGCCCCACTTGCAGAACGTCTGACCCTCGTCGGAGTACCAGAGCCAGTCGACGAACTGCATCATCGCGACGAAGTTCTCGCTCTTGAGCGCCTTGCTGGAGACCATGACGCCGTTCTCCAGCCGGATACCGCTCAGCACGATCGGTCCGGCCGGGCCGAGCGGCACCGGGACCATCTCGATGGTGGCGCCCTTGACCTGCTTGCCCAGGTTGTAGCGGTAGTTCTGGACCAGCTCCTGCGGGTTGGCGCTGATCACGTACGACTTCTCGGCGAGCAGCTTCTGCACGGCCTGGTCGTCCTGCTGGGTGAAGCTCTCCGGGTCGAGGAGCTTCTCGGCGACGATCCTTCTCAAGTACTCCACCATCGCGCGGTACTTGTCCTGGGCGGCGGTGAAGACGAACTTCCGTGTGTCGGTGTCGAAGCTGATGTTGTCGTACGTCCAGCCCGCCTTCACGCCGTACGCCTGGCCGAGGTAGCTGAACAACGCTCCGCACGGGAAGGGGGTGTTGGTGCTCCAGCGGTCGGTCCAGGGGTATTTGTCGGGGTACTCGGCCTTGAGCGCCTTGAGGACGTCGTAGGTCTCGTCCCAGGTCTTCGGCAGGGTCAGACCGAGCTTGGTGAGGACGTCCGTGCGGAAGGACAGCGAGTAGCCGGACTTGGGCCTCTCGTGCAGGCCGGGCAGCAGGTAGTACTTGCCGTCGGACTGGCGGATGGAGTCCAGTTCGGGCTCCAGTTTCCAACGGCGCACCTTGTCCTGGAAGTTGGGCATCAGGTGCACGTACTCGCTGACCGGGAGGATCGCGCCGGACGACACGAAGGCGACCTCGGCGGGGTGGTACGTCTTGGGGATCAGGAAGGGGGCGTCGCCCGCGCCGATGAGGACGCCTCGCTTCTTCTCGTAGTCGGCGAGGGGCACGTCGAGCGGCTTGACGGTGATCCCGGTGCGCTTGGTGAGCTCCTTCCAGAACAGCCAGTCGGTCTTGAGGGGGTAGACCGGGTTGTCGTTGTGGAGCATCGAGAACGACAGCGCCTTGGTGGCCTTGAACTGCTGGCCCGCCCGGTACTCCTTCATCGCGCCGTTCTGCTTCTTCGACAGGTCCTTCGAGTCGCCGCCGTCGTCGCCGCTGCCGCAGCCGGTGAGGGTGGCGAGGCCGATGAAGCCCGCGGCGGCGAGGATCTGGCGTCGTGACAGCTGACCGGTGTTCTTCACGGATACTCCCTTGTTCCGTAAGTGAATTGACGGGCTGTCAGCCCTTGACCGCGCCGAGCATCACGCCCGAGACGAAGTAGCGCTGGACGAACGGGTACACGCAGATGATCGGCAGCGCGGTGAGCACGATGGTGACCGCCTGGATGCTCGCGCCGACCTGGCTGAGTTCCGCGGTGGTGGCGCCCGCGTTGCCGCCCCCGGTGGCGCCCGCGATCAGATTGCGCAGATAGACGGTGACCGGCATCAGGTCCGAACTGTCCATGTAGAGGAAGGCGCTGAACCAGGAGTTCCAGAAGGCCACGGAGTAGAAGAGCACCATCGTCGCGACGACCGCCTTGGACAGCGGCAGCACGACCCTGAGGAGGATGCCGTAGGTGCTCAGACCGTCGATCTGGGCGGCCTCCTCCAGCTCGGACGGCAGGGACTCGAAGAAGGCCTTCATCACCAGCAGGTTGAAGACGCTGATCGCGTTCGGCAGGGCGATGGCCCACACGCTGTTCTTCAGGCCTAGGCTGGTGACCAGGACGTAGTTGGGGATCAGCCCGCCGGTGAAGAACATCGTGAACACGGCGATACCGACCAGCACCCCCCGCCCCCGCAGCTGCTTCTTCGACAGGACGTAGGCGTAACAGGTCGTCAGAACCATGGCGACAGCGGTGGAAACGACCGTGTAGAACACGGTGTTGCCGTAGTTCCGCCAGAACATCGAGTCGTGGAACACGATTTTGTACGTGGTGAGGTTGAACCCCTTGGGCCACAGGGTCACTTCACCTGCGCGGATCTGCCGCTCCCCGCTGAAGGAGCGGGCGACGATGTTGGCAAAGGGGTACAGGGTGACGACCACGACCAGGGTGAGGATCACCCCGTTGACGCCCTGGAAGACCCGGTAGGAGCGGCTCGTCTTCACCACAGGCTGGTCCCCACTGTGCGGCGCGAGAGCGTGTTGGCGGAGGTGATCAGGACCAGCCCGATGACCGCCTCGAAGAGGCCGATGGCGGCCGCATAGCTGAAGCTGCTGGACTCGACGCCGGCCCGGTACACATAGGTCGAGATCACATCGGCGGTCGGGTAGGTCAGCGGGTTGTAGAGCAGCAGGACCTTCTCGAAGCCGACGGCCATGAACGTGCCGATGTTCAGGATCAGCAGCGTGATCATGGTGGGCCGGATGCCGGGCAGGGTGACGTGCCAGATCTGCTGCCAGCGGTTGGCGCCGTCGATGCGCGCGGCCTCGTACAGGTCCTCGTCGATGGTGGTGAGCGCGGCGAGGTAGAGGATCGTGCCCCAGCCGGCGGTCTGCCAGATCTCGGAGCCGACGTAGATCGTGCGGAACCAGCCCGGTTCCTGGATGAAGCGGACCGGATCGTGGCCGAGCCAGCCGAGGGCGTGGTTGACCGGGCCGTCCGTGGCGAGCATCTGCAAGGTGATGCCGGCGACGATCACGATCGACAGGAAGTGCGGGAGGTACGACACCGACTGGACGAACCGTTTCAGCGAGCGTCGGCGCACCTCGTTCAGGAGCAGGGCGAGCACGATCGGGATCGGGAAGCAGTAGACGAGGGTGAGCCCGCCGAGCCACAGGGTGTTGCGGAACACCTGCCAGAAGGTGGGGTCGCTGAGGAACATGCGCACATAGCGCAGGCCCACCCACTCCTCGCCGAACATCGAGCCACCGGGCTCGAAGCGCCGGAAGGCGATCACATTGCCGAGCATCGGCAGATAGCGGAAGACCAGGAAGAACAGCAGGGGCAGGACGGCCAGCGAGTACAACTGCCAGTCGCGGCGCAGAGATCTGCGCCAGCCGCTGCGCGGGGCTGGGCGAGGCACGGGTTTCGGCGGGTCCTGGGTGCCGGGCGGAGAGGCCGACGTGGTGGTGGTCGTGCTCATGCTCGGTCCTCCTGAGGGGCGGAGAAGTGGCCGAAACTTTCGAGCTCTTACCGGTAACTTCGCGGCAACTTAGAGCCACTCAGAAAGCGCTGTCAATGGGTCACGCAGGAGATGTCCGAGGCGTGGGTGAGACGTTGCAACGCGCGTGGACGGGGTAGAACTCCGCAAGTTTCACTACCTGGACCGACTCATGCGAGGTGTCCCGTGCCTGCGTTCGACCTGCCGATCGGCGAGCTGGAGGACTACCGCCCCGACGTCGAAGAGCCCCCGGATTTCGACGAGTTCTGGCACGGCACCCTCAAAGAGGCCGCGCAGGCAGAGGTGTTGGTGTCGGTACGCCCGGTGGAGAACGGCCTACGGCTGATCGACACCTGGGACGTGACCGTCGCGGGCTTCGCCGGCGACCCGGTGCGGGCCTGGTTCAGCAGACCGGCCGGGGTGCCCGAACCGCTGCCCGCCGTCGTCGAGTTCGCCGGTTACGGCCGTGGCCGCGGGCTCCCGCACGAGCGGCTGACCTGGGTGAACGCCGGATACGCGCATCTACTGATGGACAACCGCGGCCAGGGCGACCAGTACGGCAACGGCGGCGCGACCCCCGATCCGCACACCTCGGCACCGGGCGGACCGGGCCCCGCCGCACGCGGGCTGCTCGATCCGCGTGACTACCACTACCGGCGGCTGATCACGGACGCGGTGCGTGCGGTGACGGCGGTGCGGACGCTACCGGGTGTCGACGGGGGTCGCGTCGCGGCTGTCGGCAACAGTCAGGGTGGCGGACTCGCCCTGGCCGTCGCGGGGTTGGTGCCTGATCTGGCGGCCGTCCTGGTCACGGCGCCGTTCCTGTGCGGCATCCGGCGCGCCCTGGACTTGACCGACGCGAGCCCGTACGGCGAGATCAGCGCGTATCTCTCGGTGCACCGGGGCGCGGAAGAGGCCGCCTACCGCACCCTCTCCTTCATGGAGGGCGTCTCCTTCGCGCGGCGCGCGCAGGCCCCGGCCCACTTCGGGGTGGGCCTGCGCGACACCGTCTGCCCGCCGAGCGGGGCGTACGCGGCCTTCAACCGCTACGGCGAACTGAGCGGCGCGGACCCCCTCAAGGAGACCTTGAAGGAGATCCCGAGGGAGATCCACGCCTATCCCTACAACGGCCACGAGGGCGGCGACGCGGTGCAGGTGCGCCGCCAACTCGACTGGCTGGCCGAGGTGTTGCCGGTCAGCCGACCGCCAGCGTGAACACGTGCAGGTCGCTGTTGTCCGGCAGCTTCACGCTCGCGATGCTCTTGCCTTCCGGTGCGGTGAACGGCTTCGTGGCGAAGACATAGGTCGCCACCGGGTCTCGGTCGGCGCCCGCCACATTGCGGTACGGCGTCCTCGCGACGACCTCGTTGCCGTACTGGACGGTGCCGCCGCCCCCGCCCACGGTCCAGTCGGTGAAGGCGAGTTCGACCGTGCCGGTGCTGCCGTCGGTGTAGGTGACGGTGGCCTGGGTCTGCTGGTTGCCGTTGACCGCGCTGCCGACGAACGACAACCGGCTTGCGGGGCTGCTCAGTTGGACGGCCTGTCCGTTCCCCGAGGCGTTGTCGGGCCGCCCGATCGGCGAGTTCGGCCAGGTGAAGGTCAGCCCGTTCACCGTGCCCTGGGCGCCCGGGGCGAGGCCCGCCGCGGCCAGTGCCTGGCGGGAGTAGCTCCAGCCGCCGCCGTCGTAGTCGGCCTCGTCGTGGTCGCCGGTGTCGTCCGAGGCGCCGGCGTTGTTGTACGCGGCGAGCAGGGTGCCGGGCGCGGCGACCGTCAGGGCCACCGGCTGCTCGTACGCCGTGCCGTCGGAGGTGACGGCGACCGTGGCGTCGTAGAAGCCCTGGGTGACGCCCTTCGCGGCGGTCAGGGTGATCTCCTGGGAGCCGTCGGAGACCGTGCCCTCGGCGGGTGTCGCGGTGACGCCCTCGGGGGTCTCGACCCGGAAGCGCACCTCGGGGCCGGTGCCGTCACCGCTCAACGACAGGGCGCGGATGGCGACTTGGGTGCTCTCCCCCGGTGCGAGCGTGGCCGTGGTCGGGCCGACGCCGATCTGGTACGGCTGCTCGCCCTGCCGGAAGGAGGGCGGGGCGGAGGCGGTGCCCCAGTCGCGGTTCGGGATGCCGGAGAGCGTGTAGTCGAGGCGGCCGCCGTCCCGCACGAAGGAGGCGGGAAGCCAGGAGCTGCCGCTGCTGCGGCCGTTGACCTTCAGGGACTGGATGTACGGGGCGTCGAAGGCCGCTCCCTTGGCGCGGATGGAGATGTCGTTGCCGTTCGGGCGGTCGATCTCGACCCTCGGGAACAGCGGGGAGGCCAGGGCGAGTTCGGCGCGCGACGGCACCTGGGGGTACATGCCGAGCGCGGAGAAGACATACCAGGCCGACATCATGCCGAGGTCGTCGTTGCCGGGGATGCCACCCGGCTGCGTGGACCAGAGCTGCCCCATCGCCGCGCGGACGGTCTCCTGCGCCTTGTACGGGGCGCCCGCGTAGTCGTACAGGTAGGGGACGTTGATCGACGGCTCGTTGTCCAGCTCGGACTTGTCACCGCCGCTGCCGGTGAACGCCCACTTCCCGTCGGCGTCGTGGAAGAAGGTGTCGAGACGCTTGAGCGCCTCGCTCTTGCCGCCCATCGCGGCGAACAGGCCCGCCGGGTTGTGCTGGACCATCCAGGTGTACTGGGCGGCCGTGCCCTCGACGAAGCCGTTGCCGGTGGCCGGGGTGAAGCCGGTGACCCAACTGCCGTCCGCCTTGCGGTTGGCGATGTAGCCGCCGGAGGGGTCGGCCGCGATGTTGAAGTTGTTCTGCCACCACTGGGATCGGGTCGCGAAAGTGTCGGCGGTGCTCTTCTCCCCCGCCGCCCGCGCCAGTTGGGAGAGCGCGAAGTCGGCGCCGGACATCTCCAGGGTCTCGGCGGCGCCGCCCCAGGCGTTGGAGACGGACGGCATGTAGTGCAGCTTCAAGTACTTTTCCAGGGAGGGCCGTTGGCCGACCGAGAGGACGGGCTTGCCGGCGGCCGAGAGGTCCTGCTCGGTGGGCACGGTGGCCGCCTTGACGAGCGAGTCCAGTGCGCCGCGCAGGTCGAAGTCCGTGCCGCCGAAGGCGTGGATGCCGGCCAGGGCGATCGGTGAGGGGTCGCCGTTCATGACGTGGGTGCCGCTCGCGCCGTGCAGCCAGCGGTCCCAGATCCCGCCGTTCTGTCCGGCGAGCGTGTACAGGGACTGCGCTATGTCGGAGCCGGTGTCCGGGTCCAGCAGGGTCAGCAGCTGGACCTGGCCGCGGTAGACGTCCCAGCCGGAGAAGGTGCCGTACTGGGCCGAGTGACCGCGGCCCACCTTGTGCACCTTGCCGTCGCTGCCCCGGTATCTGCGGTCGGCGTCGCTGATGACGTTGGGGTGCAGGAGGGCGTGGTAGAGCGCGGTGTAGAAGGTGGTGCGCTCGTCGTCGGTGCCGCCGCCGACCCGGATCGCGTCGAGCCGCTCACGCCAAGCCCTTCCAGCAGCCCTGCGCACCGAGTCGAAGGAGCGCCCGGTCGGGTTCTCGGCGGCGAGGTTCGCCTCCGCGCCCGCCTGACTGACGTACGAGATCCCGATCTTGACGCCGACCGGTCCGGTGCCGGGCTCGAACTCGACGTAACCGCCCGCCCCCTTGCCCGCGACGGGCCGTCCGCCGGTGGAGAAGCCGCCGGTGCCGCCGCTCGCCTTCACGGAGCCGGGGGTGAGCCTGTCGTCCTGCCAGGTGCCGGTGGACTTGAAGGGGCGGTCGAAGCGGGCCGTGAAGTACACGGTGTAATAGGCGCGTTGGCCCTCGGGGTCGAGGTAGCCGCAGAAGTCGCCGGACGTCACCGAGCCGGAGACCGTACGCGTCGCGGGGTCGATCTCGACCGTCGAATCGGTGGAGCCCACCTCGGAGTTGGCGGTGCGGATCAGCAGCGAGGCGGGCTTGTCGGCCGGGTAGGTGAAGCGGGCCGAGCCGGTGCGGGCGGTGGCCGTCAGGTCGGCGGTGACGCCGGAGGCGAGGCCGACCTTGTAGTGGCCGGGCTCGGCGGTCTCGTCCGCGTGGCCGAAGTCGGCCGCGTACACCGCGTCCTTGGTGTCGCTCGCCGGGGATGAGGTCACCTCACCGGCGTACGGGAAGAGCGGGATGTCCCCGCTGCCGCCCGCGCAGCCGGTGCCGGACATGTGGGTCAGGCTGAAGCCGCGGATGCGGGTGGCGTCGTACTGGTAGCCGCCCGGGGCCGCGGTTCTGGTCGCGTCGCCGCGGGTGTTCTCCGGGCTGAAGGAAAACATGCCGAACGGCGTGACGGCGCCCGGGAAGACGTTGCCGCCGTTCTTCGTGCCGATGAGCGGGTCGACGTACGCGGTGGGGTCGTTGACGAGATCGGGGGGCGCGGCGGATGCCGCGAGCGCCGGGGTGGCGCCGGTGACCGCGAGCACCGCGGCCAGCAGCAGGGACGTCGGACGGAATCGCATGATGCGGCCCCTCCTCCTTCGGACGGGTCGCGCACCACAGGTCGCACAAGCCGCAGGGACAGTAGCGTGTGCCACGCGTACCACGGAAGAGGGCGGGGACCGGAGGAACGCGCGGGCCTTGGGCGGCCGATTCACCCAACTGAATTGACATCGTTGTCCGTTGACGGGGTAGAGTCACGCACAGACCATTAGACAACGTTGTCGTGCATCGGGTCGTCACAAGCCACGCACCATCCGAGTCGGCACCCCACCCCCCTTAGGGGCTGTCCGGCGGATCAGTCCGGCGTCGCGGGGCTGGGCACGCCCGTCTGCGGCGTTGTCGTCACTCGCCGACGCTCCGCGTCGACTCCCTCCTCCGCCTTGCAGCCAGACGCACCCAGCCCCGCTCACCTGCACCGGAAAGCACCGC
>NZ_JBEYVC010000268.1:0-9997 GCF_040643855.1 Streptomyces sp. NPDC047072
GGGGGGGGGGCGGGGGGGGGGGGGCCCGGGGCGGGGGGGGGCCGGGCCGGGGCCCTGGGATCCCGGGCCGGACCGCACCTCGGATCAGCTCAGGCCCTCGATGGTGGTGCGGACCTTGGCGATGATGTCGGCCGGGATCGGCGCGTAGTCGTTCTCGGCGAGGACCTTCTGGCCGTCCTCGGAGGCGATGTAGCGCAGGAAGGCCTTGGTGGCGGGCAGCGTGTCGGCCTTGTTGCCCTTGTCGCAGGCGATCTCGTAGGTCACCAGGACCATCGGGTAGGCGCCGTCGGCCTTGGTGGCGTAGTTCAGCTTGAGCGCCAGGTCGGAGCCGGTGCCGACGACCGTGGCCTCGCCGATGGCCTTGGTGGCGTTGTCGACGGTGGCCTCGACCGGGGCGGAGGCGCCGGTGTCCAGGGAGGCGGCGTTGATGCCGTCCTTGGCGTACGACAGCTCGAAGTAGCCGATGGCGCCGTTGGTCTGCTTGACCTGCTGGGCCACACCGGAGGAGCCGGACGCCGACTGGCCGCCCTTGGCCTGCCAGGCCTTGCCGCCCGTGTAGGGGAAGTCGGACTTGGCGGTGGCGATCAGGTACTTGGTGAAGTTGTCCGTGGTGCCGGACTCGTCCGAGCGGTGGAACGCCTGGATCTTGAGGTCGGGGAGCTTCACGCCGGAGTTCAGCGCGGCGATCGCCGGGTCGTTCCAGTTGGTGATCTTGCCGTTGAAGATCTTGGCGATGACCGAGGCGTTCAGCGTGAGCTTGTCGACGCCGGAGACGTTGAAGCCGACCGCGATCGGGCCGCCGACCATGGGCAGGTCGATGGCCTGGCCGCCGGTGCAGACCGACTTGGAGGCGGTGACCTCTTCGGGCTTGAGCGCGGAGTCCGAACCGGCGAAGGCGACCTGGCCCTGGTTGAACGCGGTGATGCCCGCGCCGGAGCCGGAGCCCTTGTAGTTGATCTGGACGCCACAGGCCTGGGTGAACTGCTTGACCCAGGCGTCGATCGCGTTCTTCTGCGCGGAGGAGCCGTCGGCGAGCAGCTGGCCCTTGGCGTCGTCGCACTTGATGCTGCTGGCCGCGGTGGACGACGAGGCGCTGCTGTCGCTGCCGCTGCTGGTGTCGTCGGAGCCGCACGCCGTGAGGGCCAGGGCGCCGGAGACGGCGAACGCGCCGAGAGCGAGAACTCGCCGGTTCTTGCGCTGAAGCTTCACTGAGGAATGTCCTTCCGAGAGCCGCCGTCCTGAATCCGGCGGCGTGCGAAGAGTGGGTGATGCGGACACGTCTTCTGGATGCGTCCCACATCGCGTAAGGCCGAAATTAGGCAGATCAGGTGAAGGCGCCGATTGCCGTAAATGAACGGCGGGTGAACCCCTGAGGACGGTGCGGTGAGGTCACGGAACGCTCACGTCGAGGACACGGAGTGATTCCGGCGTCAGGCCGCCAGCAGGGCGTCCACCAGAGCGCGGTCCCGCGGATGGGTGAGGCGGTTCCTGGCGGCCGTCGGGGGCAGCCAGAGGATGCGGTCGACCTCGTCGTTGGGGGTGAAGCCGCCCTCGGTGGCCTCGGCCGCCCAGTAGTGGACGACTTTGGGGCGGCCGTTGGCGAGGTAGCGGACGGTGGGCAGCCGGGCGCCGGGGGCGGCCGCGTAGCCGGTCTCCTCCGCGACCTCGCGGCGCGCGCCGTCGAGCGGGTCCTCGTCGCGCTTCAGCTTGCCCTTGGGATGCGACCAGTCGTCGTATTTCGGTCGGTGGACGAGACAGATCTCCAGGGCGTCGTCGACCGGGGAGCGGCGCCACAGGACGCAGCCGGCCGCCTGGACAGGGGATTGCCGGGTCTCGGTCACTGGCGGGTCACCGTCCTCCTTCACATACGGACTGTCTCTTTCTGCCAGCACTGCTGGAACGCGAAGCGGGCCGCCTCCACCTCGTGGCGCTGGTCCGCGTGCAGGACGCCGAGGGCGTACGCCGTCGCCGGGGCGATCCGCGGGGTGCGGGCCGCCGAGGCCGCCGCCGCTGCCGCCTCCGAGGCGTCCCGGTGCCGGTCCAGGGCCTGGCCCGCGGTGAGCAGGCGTACGTCCGCGCAGGCGGCGCCCTCCAGGACCTCCTGGGCGTACCGGTGCAGGCGCAGCAGCAGGCGGACCTGGTGCCAGGGGGCGTCCTGGGGGTGCGGGGACGGGTCCGGGGAGAGGCCGTGGATGAGGGCCTCGGCGTTGTAGGGGTGGCCCGCGGTGACCAGAGGGAGCGCGGTCGCCGCGTCCTGGAGGCGGTCCTGGGCGGCGGTGGCGTAGGGGAGGAGGTCGGTGGTCGTTGCCTTTTGGGTGAGGGGGACTTCGCTTGCCAGTACGGCGATGCTGTCGGCGACCGCGTGGAAGCGGGAGGAGCCGAGCGCCTGGAGGGCGGTGCTGTGGGCCCGGGTGCGGGCGAGGGTGAGCTGCCGGTCCAGGAGGGCGCCGGCCTTCGCCGCGCCCACGGTGAGGTTGCCGCGGTCCGGGGCGCTCGGCGGCGGGGTCACCCGGTCCGCCTGGGTGGGGAACACCGCCCCCGACAGCCGGTGCAGCGCCAGCAGCAGCCGTTCCAGCCGGGACTCGTACGCGTGCTCCATCCCCAGCGTGCCCGACAGCCAGGCCAGTTCGGGGCGCAGGGACTCCGACCAGTCGGCGTCCAGGAGGGGGCGGAAGGTGTGGAGGCTGGCGCTGATGCGGCGGACCGAGCGGCGCAGGGCCCGGGCCGCGTCGACGGGTTCCTCCGCGCCGACGGCGCCGGCCGTCGCCGTACCGCCGGATTCGCGGTGCTGGCGCAGGGCGCGGAGGAACTCCGTGGCCTGGGCCCGCAGGTAGCCCGCGAGGGCGTCACCTGTGACCGGGCCGGCCAGGGAGGGATCCGTCGGGTCAAGGTGTTGCTGTGCCACGCCGGCGCCTCCGGGCGTCTATGAGCATCTCCTGGACGTTGCGCAGGGGCTGGCCGTCCGCGTCGGTGGCGTGCCGGGTCCACTCGCCGTCCGGGCCGAGGTGCCAGGACGCCGTGGTGTCGGACATGCCGGTCTCCAGCAGCCGGTTCAGGGCTGCCCGGTGGGCCGGGTCGGTCACCCGCACCAGCGCCTCGATACGGCGGTCGAGGTTGCGGTGCATCATGTCGGCGCTGCCGAACCACACCTCGGGCTCGCCGCCGTTGCCGAAGGCGAAGACCCGGGAGTGCTCCAGGAACCGGCCGAGGATCGAGCGGACCCGGATGTTCTCGGACAGGCCCGCCACGTCAGGGCGGATCGCGCAGATACCGCGCACCCAGACGTCGACCGGCACACCCGCCTGGGAGGCCCGGTAGAGGGAGTCGATGAGGGCCTCGTCGACCAGCGAGTTGACCTTGATGCGGACGAAGGCCGGGCGGCCTGCGCGGTGGTGCTGCACTTCCTTGTTCACGCGCGCGATCAGGCCGTCGCGCAGGGACTTGGGGGCCACCAGCAGGCGGCGGTACGTCTCCCGGCGGGAGTAGCCGGAGAGGCGGTTGAAGAGGTCCGAGAGGTCGGCGCCGACCTGCGGGTCGGCGGTGAGCAGGCCGAGGTCCTCGTAGAGCCGGGCCGTCTTGGGGTGGTAGTTGCCGGTGCCGACATGGCTGTAGCGCCGGAGCGTCTCGCCCTCCTGGCGGACCACCAGGGACAGCTTGCAGTGGGTCTTGAGGCCCACCAGGCCGTAGACGACGTGGCAGCCGGCCTCCTCCAGCTTGCGCGCCCACTTGATGTTGGCGTGCTCGTCGAAACGGGCCTTGATCTCGACCAGGACGAGGACCTGCTTGCCGGCCTCGGCGGCGTCGATGAGCGCGTCGACGATCGGGGAGTCGCCGGAGGTGCGGTACAGGGTCTGCTTGATCGCGAGGACGTCCGGGTCGTCGGCCGCCTGCTGGAGGAAGGCCTGGACGGACGTCGAGAAGCTGTCGTACGGGTGGTGCAGGAGCACGTCGCGGGCGCGCAGGGCCGCGAAGATGTCGGGCGCGGACGCCGACTCGACCTCGGCCAGGTCGCGGTGGACCCCGGCGATGAACTTGCGGTACTTCAACTCCGGCCGGTCGAGCCCGGCGATGCGGAAGAGGCCCGTGAGGTCGAGCGGACCCGGCAGCGGATAGACCTCCGCCTCGGAGATCTTCAGCTCGCGCACGAGGAGGTCCAGCACCTCGCGGTCGATGGACTCCTCGACCTCCAGGCGCACCGGCGGGCCGAAGCGGCGCCGCATGAGCTCCTTCTCCAGGGCCTGGAGGAGGTTCTCGGCGTCGTCCTCCTCGACCTCCAGGTCCTCGTTGCGGGTGACCCGGAAGGTGTGGTGCTCCAACACCTCCATGCCCGGGAACAGCTCCTCCAGATGGGCCGCGATCACATCCTCGATGGGGACGTAGCGGCCGGGGGAGGACTCCAGGAAGCGGGAGAGCAGCGGCGGGACCTTGACCCGGGCGAAGTGCCGGTTGCCGTTGACCGGGTTGCGCACGATCACGGCGAGGTTCAGGGAGAGGCCGGAGATATAGGGGAAGGGATGCGCCGGGTCGACCGCGAGCGGGGTGAGGACGGGGAAGATCTGGTGCCGGAACAGGGTGAAGAGACGGGCCTGTTCCTTCTCCGTCAGCTCGCTCCAGCGGACCAGGTGGATGCCCTCCTCCGCGAGCGCGGGGGCGACGTCCTCGTGGTAGCAGGCGGCGTGCCGTGCCATCAGCTCGCGGGAGCGGGCCCAGATCATCTCCAGGACCTCGCGCGGCTGGAGGCCGGAGGCGGAGCGGGTGGCGACGCCGGTGGCGATACGGCGCTTCAGTCCGGCCACCCGGACCATGAAGAACTCGTCCAGGTTGCTGGCGAAGATGGCGAGGAAGTTGGCCCGCTCCAGCAGGGGGGTGTTCGGGTCCTCGGCGAGTTCCAGGACGCGCTCGTTGAAGGCGAGCCAGCTGCGTTCCCGGTCGAGGAAACGACCCTGCGGAAGCCGGCCGTCCCCGTCGGCCACCGCTTCCTCGTACGCGTCCAGATCCGCGTCGATGTCCGGTTCCAGATCGGAGACCGTGGCCGCCACGGTGTGCGGGCGGTGCGCGGCTATGGAGCCCACGGAGGGCTGCGCGTGCTGGACGTCTGCCTGGGTGTTCGACTGGCTCATGGAGCCATTCTTCCGCGCCAGGAGCGATACGGGCGCGTCGGAACGCGCGAGCGGGAGCGTACGGACGGCGGGGACGTCCTCGTTTCCCGTGATCCCCTCCGGGGGAGGCGAAGGCTCTGGCGCGGCGGGCTTCATTCGGTGAGGGTCGCAAGCCCGTCTGAACCAATGGTTACGGCGACATGGCGTTCGGGATATCGGGGGACGGCTCCCGTACGTCGACAGAGGCGCCCCGCACGTCAGCTGTCCCGTGGGGTGACGTGCGGGGCGGGTGCTCCGGCGGCTCGGTCCGAACGGCGGCTCAGTCCGTACGGCGGCGCAGCACGAGGAAGGCGGCGACGGTCGCGAGGACGGCGACCGTGAGGAGGACGCCGGTCTCCCCGAGGTTCATGGTCCAGAAGTCGGAGGCGGGCCGGCCCTCGAAGTCGCGCCGCGCCTCCAGGGACCGGTTGAGCACGATCATCACGGCGACCGAGACGCCGAGGGCCGGCAGCGAGCGCCGGATCAGCAGCGCGGTGAGCGTGCCGACCGCGAGGGCGCACAGGCCGTACGCCACCACGGCCGGGCCGCGTGCCGCGAACACGTCCGGGAAGGCCCAGCCGTCGCCCATCAGGTCCCGGTGTGCCGCCCAGGCCCAGCGGTAGACGGGGACGAAGACCGCGCCGCCGAGGACGATCGCCAGCGCGGGCAGGGTGAGCTTCACGGCCAGCCAGCGGGTGGGCGTGACGTGCTGGGTCCAGGCCAGGCGGGCGGTGCCGGACTCCAGCTCCCGGCCGATCAGGGCGCCGCCCGCCCAGGCGGCGACGGCCCAGAAGCCGTAGTAGAAGAAGGTGCTGATCCAGCCCATGGCTCCGCTGTAGGAGTGCAGGGCGCCGACGCCGCACAGGCTTCCGTCCCTCGGGCAGGCGGCGAGCGTTTCGTGGACCGAGCCGGCGGTGACCTCGGTCAGCCACACCAGGTAGCCGACGCAGGCCAGCACGAAGGCGGTCCACACGATCAGGGCCGTGCGGTGCAGCCGCAGCACCGTCCAGACCATTCCCCTCGGTGTGACGGCGGCCGCGCTCACGGCGCGACCGCCCGGCGGCGCAGGACCGCGAACGCGAGGGCGACGGCGAGCACGGTCAGGCCCAGCAGGACGCCGGTCTCCAGGAGTTGGCGGGGCCAGTAGTCGGGGGAGGGCAGGTACTGGCGGGTGAAGCGGACGATGTCGTGCTTGGCCAGGCAGGCCTGGTCGGTGTAGCAGCCGGGGTCGCTGATCTCGCGGCCGGTGGAGGTGATGGCCCCGCTCCTGGAGTGCAGCTCCGGGGTCTGGTAGCGGCCCTGGAAGGGCCAGTGGTTGCCGCGGAAGGCGTAGACCAGGAAGTAGGCGAAGCCGCTGAAGGCGAGGGCGGGCAGCACCTTGCGGGCCAGCAGGCCGATGAGGGCGCCGAGCGCGAGGCCCAGCAGGGGCGCGGCGACGGTGGCGGGGCCGAGGGAGTAGTAGAGGGAGCGCGGGCCGATGCCGGCGATCAGCAGGTTGGCGTGGTCGGACCACAACTGCCGGTACAGCAGCGTCAGCAGGCCGGTGCCGAGGACCACGAAGCAGGCCGGCACGGCGAGTTTGACGGCGAGCCAGCGTGCCGGGGAGACGGACTGGCCCCAGACGAGCTGGGCGGTGCCGCTCTCCAGTTCACGGGCGATCAGCGGGCCGCCGGCGAACAGGGCGATCGCGAAGGAGCCCAGGGTGAGCAGGGTGTCCGGGTTGTAGAAGAGGTCGTTGTAGGTGCCCAGGTCGAAGTAGCCCAGCAGGGTCGAGGACGCGGTCTCCTGGATGCCGCCGTAGCCGAGCTTCTCCAGCAGCTTCCGGGGGGCCTCGGCGCGGGGACCGTCCAGCCACAGCAGGAGGGCCGCCGTGAGGACGACGAAGGCGAGCCAGATCACCAGGGCGGTGCGGTGCAGGCGCAGGACGGTGCGGACCAGGCCGCCGGGCCGGGGGGCCGCCACGCGCGCGGGAGCCCTGTCGAGGGTGGGGGCGCTCATGCGGTCACCGCCTGCGGGGACGGGGTCGTGCCCGGGGTGAGGAGCGCGGGGGCCTCGGGGGCGCGCAGATGGGCGAGGAGCAGCTCCTCCAGGGAGGGTGCCTCGGCCGCCCAGGACGGGTCGACCGGGCCGTCGCGCCGGATCAGGGCGGTCAGGCCGCGTCCGGCGGTGCGGGACTCGACGACGAGGTGCCCCGCGCGCGTGAGGTCTTCTTCGGTGCCGCGCCCGGTGACCAGGGTGTGCGCGGCGAGCAGGTCGTCGATGCCGCCGCCGAGCCGGACCCGGCCGCCGCCCAGGTGCTGTCCGGAGTTTCCCGTCGTCTGCCCGAAGGGCAGGCCGCGCGGCGTCTGGTGCGGTGCATCGGCGTGCGGCCGGATCGTCCTCGTACTGGACGTACTTGGATGATTCGGCCGTGCGTCGAGGTGCCGTGCCAGGCGTCGCGCGGCAGACGGGAAACTCCGGACAGGACCTAGGAGCAGCAGGTGGTCGCAGGCGTCGGCGAGTTCGGCGACGATGTGCGAGGACATCAGCACGGTGGTGCCGCGGTCCACGGCGTCCGCCATCAGGGTGCCCATCAGCTCGTGCCGGGCGAGCGGGTCGAGGTCGGCCATCGGCTCGTCGAGCAGCATCAGCTCGGGCCGCTTGCCGAGCGCGAGGGCGAGCGCGACGCGGGTGCGCTGGCCGCCGGAGAGCCCGCGGATCTTCGCCTTCGGGTCGAGGGAGCCCTGCGCGACGACCTCCTGCGCGTACGGCGCGTCCCAGCGCCTCGGGTTCAGCTCGGCGCCCATCCGCAGCGTCTCGGCGATGGTCAGCTGCGGGTAGAGCGGCTTGTTCTGGGCGAGGTAGGCGATCTTGTCGCGGTTCTCGTGCGGGGAGCCGCCGAACACGGTGAGCGTGCCGTCGGTGGGCCTCAGCAGGCCTGCGGCGATCGCCAGCAGGGTGGACTTTCCGGCGCCGTTGGGGCCGACCAGCGCGCTGATCCGGCCGGCGGGCAGGCGGAAGGAGCAGCCGTCGAGGGCGGCGGCCCGCCGTCCGTACCGCTTGCCGAGCCCGGCTGCCTCGACGGCGGCCGGGGTGCTGGTGGAACTCACTGGTCCCCCTTAGGGAAATGATGATCGAGTACGGCGGTGAAGAGCGCGTCGGCGTCCTCGCGCCCCAGGCCCGCGGCGACGGCGCGCCGGGCCCACTCGTCGAGCTCGGCCCGCAGGGGCGAGTCGGCCGGCTGGGCGCCGAGGGTGCGGCGGACGAAGGTGCCCAGGCCCCGCCGGGCTTCGACCAGGCCCTCGCGTTCGAGTTCGCGGTAGGCCTTCAGGACGGTGTTCGGGTTGATGGCGGTGGCCTCCACGACCTCACGGGCCGTGGGCAGCCGGTCGCCCGGTTCCAGCAGGCCCAGGCGCAGGGCCTGTTTGGTCTGCTGGACGATCTGCACGTAGGTGGCGACGCCGGAGCGCCGGTCGATGCGGTAGTCGACCACCGGTACAACCACCCTTTCACTAATTGAGTAGTGAAAGGGTGGTGGAAGGGGTCCCGAAAAGTCAAGCGTGGTTCTGTGAACCGGTCGGCGGGGGTCGTGCGATGAAGGGGCGTGAGGGAGACGACGTGAGGGATACGAGAAGCGACGGGGAGCTGCTGCGGGCCATCGCGGCGGACGGGGACCGGCGCGCCTTCGAGGAGCTGTACCGGCGGTACGCGCCGTGGTTGCTGGCCCGGATGCGCAGCCGCTGCGCGGACCACGGCGTGGTTGACGACGTGGTGCAGGAGACCTTCCTCGCGGTGTGGCGCGGCACCGCGCGCTACCGCGAGGAGGGCGATGTGGCCGGCTGGCTCTGGCGGATCGGCTCGCGGCGGCTCATCGACGTGCTGCGCGGCGACGGGGCGCGGGGGCGGCTGCGCCAGACCCTGTCCCGGCTGCGCCACCGCGACGAGGCCTCCGCGGAGGAGCGCGTCCTCGCGGGCGTGGAGCACGGCGACCTGGCGGGCGCCCTGATACGGCTCTCGCCCGAGCTCCGGGCGGTCCTGCAGGCGACGGTCATCGACGGGCTGACCACCCGCGAGGCCGCCGTCCTCCTGGGCATCCCCCCGGGCACGGTCAAGACACGGGCGCTGCGCGCGCGTAAGCAACTGCGGGAGGCGCTGGCATGACCTGGCATCTGCAAGAAGAGGACGTACGGGCTTACTCCCGGGGTGAGTTGACCGCCCCCCTGCTGTGGTCCGCCGACACCCACCTCGCCGCCTGTGCCGAGTGCCGGGCCGTGCTCGCCGAGGCCGGGGACCCGGTCGCGCTGGACGCTGGGTGGGAGCGGCTGGACGCCGAACTGGACGCGCCCCGGCCCGGGTTGCTGGAGTCGCTGCTCGTGCGGGTCGGGATCGCCGACCACATCGCGCGGCTGCTCGCGGCCACGCCCGTGCTGCGCCGCTCCTGGCTGGCCTCCGTCGCCTTCCTGCTGCTCGTCACGGTCGGCGCGGTGCGCACCACCGACTCCCCGACGCTCTTCCTCGCCCTCGCCCCCCTGCTGCCGCTCGCCGGGGTCGCCCTGTCCTACGGCCGGGTCCTAGACCCGACGTACGAGATGGCGGTCGTCGCCCCCATGCACGGTTTCCGGCTCCTGATGATCCGTACGCTCGCCGTCCTGGTCGCCGGCCTCGGGCTGAACGGCCTGGCCACGCTCGCCCTCCCCGCGTACGGCCTGCGCGCCCTGGCCTGGCTGCTGCCCGCGCTCGCCCTGACCGCGACCGGCCTCGCCCTCACCCCGCGCCTCGGCCCGGTGTTCGCACTCCCCGCCGTGCGCACCCGCGGCGTCAATCTCGCGATCATCACCCTGGGCCTCGGCACCACCCTGGAGGCGATGGTCTTCCAGAAC
>NZ_JBEYVC010000269.1:0-9989 GCF_040643855.1 Streptomyces sp. NPDC047072
ATAGCCAAGGAACAGCGACGGGCCCCGGACCTGCGCACGGCCCGTCACCCCAGGCCCCAGAACGGTCCCCTCAGGAGCAACAGCCCTGAGATCGGTGCCAGGGAAGGGCCGTCCGTCACGGCCGAGGCGGATCTCCTCGGGGTCGTCGGGCCTGGGCGAGGTGTGGCCGAGGCACTCCGACATGCCGAAGACGCGCAGGATCCGCGTGCCCAGGGAGCGCTCGGCTCGGGCAAGGGCGCCCCGGTCCATCGGTCCGCCGCCGACGGTGATCGAGCGGACGCCGTCGAGGACCTTCGAGCCGGCGGCGGCCGCGCCCATCTGGAGGGCCATGGTGGGCACACACATGGTCCACCGGACGTCGTGCGCGGCCATGCGCGCGAGCGCCTCGTCGCGGTCCCATCGGCCGCACAGGACGAGCGGTCCGCCGAGCATGAGCGAGAGACAGACCCCGAAGCAGTACGCGGCGGTTGAGGAGAGCGGAACGACGGCGGCCACCGCGTCCCCGGCGCTCAGGCCGTTGACGTCGATCGTGCACGAGCACGCGTACCGCAGGGCGCTCTCGGTCTGGACGACGCCCTTGGGCCGTCCGGTGGAGCCGGAGGTGAGGCCGATGAGGCTCCCGCCGGACCAGCGGGAGACATCGCGCGGGCCGTGGCCGGCGCGGACGCTCCAGCCGTCGAGGGCCTCGGCCGTCCGCGCGTCCGCAAGAGCTGCGGCGCCGCCCCACTCCTCCAGGGCGGACGGTTCCGCGATCAGGACGTCCGGTCGGATGTCCTCGACGGCGGCAGTGAACTCGGCCTGGGTCGTGTGCCGGTTGACCAGGGCGAGGACACCGCCGGCCTTCCCCACGGCGAGGCTCGCCGCGACCGTACGCCACGAGTTGTCGGCCTGGAGCAGCACGGTGCCGCCCGGCCCCATTGTCTCGGCCAACTCGTGGGCACGCCACAGGAGTTCACGCGCGCCGTGGTGTCCGTGGTCGTCGACGACGGCCGTGAAGTCTGCTTGTTCGGCCCGGTCGTAAAACTCCCGCACTGTCTGTCGCATCCGCTTCCTCGCCTCGTCGCGCAGGACCGCTTCAGTTGCCGTACATCTGCATCTCGCCGCCCATGACGGCGATCCGGCGTCCGCGCATGTCGCCGACCTGGGCGACGGCCGCCGCCCACTCGGGGCTCTTGAGGGCCTTGTCCAGGTCCTCGGCGGTGTCGAAGCTCAGGACGGAGAGGCCGTCCCAGCCCTCGGAGCGCGGTTCGAGGGCCGCGTCGATGTCGGTGTGCCGCCAGGACCTGAGGCCGGGCAGGTGCCGGGTGAGGTCGGCGTGTTCGCCGCGCCACCAGGCGATGAACCGCTCGTGGGTCCACTCGGGCGGCCGGGCCGCCAGCAGGACGAGGTTGTACATCGCGCCTCCCGGGTGCTTCAGGTGAACAGGACCGCGGGCGAACGCCCGATCAGCAGCCGCCGTACCCTGCCGTCGTCGTCCAGTCGGGCCGAGGCCACGAAGGTCGCCTCCGGTACGCCCGACCGGCGCACCTCGCCGAGGTACAGCTCGTCCCGGCCGAGGGTGGACGCGCTGAGCGGGTGGTGGGTGCGGACGCCGACCTCGCGCTGGGCGAGGTAGCCCTCCATCTCGGCCCGGCCGCCGTGGAAGTCGGTGCCGGCGTCGCCGCCGGTGGAGAACAGGATGGAGAAGGAGAAGTCGTCGCCGATCAGGTCGAGGATCCGGTCGGCGTCGGCGCTGTCCAGGATCCCGAACCAGCGGGTCAGGAACGGGGCGGCGGACGTGGCGGGCGCGCTCACGGCCGGTCCACGAGGTCGAAGTCGGGTGTGAAGAACGACTGGTAGCGCGCCATCAGCCCGGCGGGCGACACCTGTACGGCGGAGAGGAACGCCCCGGTGGTCACGCCCTGGTCGACGACGAAGCCGTACGCCGTCTCGACGTCCCCGTCAATCGCGTACCGCACGATCTCGTGCCGGCGGTCGACCGCGTTGCGCGCGCCGATGTAGTCGGCGAACTCCTCGCGGGAGGTGCCGCTGCGGTGGCCGTCCGGGAGGGCGATGAGGAACCGGAAGCCGGGTTCCAGCAGTTCGAGGGCCTTGTCCGGGTCCTGGCCGTCCATCCGGGCCATGTATTCGCGAAGCACCATTGCCGTTCGCTCTCCCTCGGCGCCATGAGTCCAGCTCGATGAAACAACCTGAGTTCAGTTCAGTTTGACTGTACGGCCACCGCCCTGCCGCCGACAAGAGGCAGGGCGTGGCCTTGCGTGGGGGCTACTCCGCGACCATCCGCACCACGCACCCCTCGATCATCTCGCTGATCTCCGACAACGGGATCGCGCCGGTCGGGCGGTACCACCGCCAGACGCTGACGATCATGCCGAGGACGGCCAGGCCGAGGGTGTGCGCATCGCGTACCGGGAAGGCGCCCTTCGACATGCCGCGCATCAGCAGGGTCGTCCAGTCCCGCTCGACCATCTGCACCAGTTGGCGGGCCGCGACGCGCTCGGTCTCCTCCCGCCTGGACTTGCGCGGGGTGGCGAGCAGCGACATGTTGGCCTGCAGGATGCGCATCTGGCGGATCTCCTGCTCGGTCACCGCGAACGCCGCCCCGACCGCCGCGCGCAGCTCCTCCACCGGGTCCACCGGGCCGGTCGTGGCCTCGACGAACTGGTCGTGGGAGCGCTGGAGTTCCAGGCGCATGATGGTGAGCAGGCAGTGGGCCTTGGACTCGAAGTAGTGGTACAGCGCGGTCTGCCCGATGCCGACCCGGTCGGCCACCTCCGACCACTTGGTGTTCTCGTAACCGTCCTCCCCGAACCGCTCCACGGCGGCCCCGAGGATCGCGCCGCGCTTCGACCTGGGCCCCTCCTCCGGATCCACGATCCGCGCCCTCGCCATCGTCTCTCCCTCTTCTGCGCGGACGGTACCGATCACCGTCCGGTCGTCCGAGAGTAGACCCAAGTTCAAGTCGGGTACGAATCGTGGACCTGGCGGGTGTCCTGGGGCTCCCCACCACGCGGCCGGGATCATCCCGGCTCCGACGGCGCGGCATCGAGTTCCGGCACCCCGGCAGAACCGGGCCCCGCGAATACGGGCCGGCGCCCCGCAAGGAACGCAGCGACGCCTTCCCTGCCCTCCCCGGACACCGCCGCGTCGGCCAGCCGGCGGGCCTCCACGTCGAGATGGTCCTCCAGGCGGGCGGAGAGGGACTGCCCGACAAGCCTGCGTGTCGCCCCGTACGCCGCGGTGGCGCCCCGGGCCAGCGCCTCCGCAGTCCGCAGGGCCTCCTCGTCCAGCCGCTCCGGCTCCACGACCCGGCTCACCAGGCCCATCCTCAGCGCTTCGGCGGCTCCCACACGGCGGTTCGTCAGCAGCAGGTCCAGCGCCTGCCGCGGTCCGACGAGACGCGGCAGCGACCAGCTGACCCCGGCGTCCGGCGTGTACCCGATGGCGGTGTACGCGGCCGTGCAGGTCACGTCGGTCGCCGCGAGCGCCACGTCCGCCGCGGCCAGGAGCCCCAGCCCCGCCCCCGCGACCGCCCCCTGCGCGGCGACCACCAGCGGAGCGTCCAGCCCCGCGAAGACACGCAGCGCCCCGTGGAGGGCGTCGGTGACCGCGGTGAGATGCTCCGCCAGCCGCGCCCCGGACAGCCGGGCGAACTCCTTCAGGTCTCCGCCGACGCAGAAGGACCGTCCCCTCCCGGTGAGCAGCACCGCCCGCACTCCCGCCCGCTCGCACTCGCGCGCCGCGTCCAGCAGGGACCGGGCCATCTGCAGGTCGATCGCGTTGCCCGACCCGCGGCACAGCTCGACCCGCGCCAGCCGGTCGCCGTCGACCTCGGCCGTGACCCTCATCGCGCCGTCCACCCGCCGTCCACGGTGAGCACCTGCCCGGTGCAGTACGAGGACGCGTCCGAGGCCAGGTAGAGCAGGGCCCCGTCCAACTCCCCCGGCTCGCCCCCGCGCCCGAGCATCGTGCCGCGTTCGACCCACCGCCGGGAGCGCTCGTCGGTGAACAGCTCCTCGGTCATCTCCGAGCGGAACCAGCCCGGCGCGAGCGCGTTGACCCGCACCCCCGACCGGCCCCACTGTCCGGCCAGTTCGCGGGTCAGCCCGAGGAGCCCGGCCTTGGACGCCGCGTAGGACGCACCTCCCAGGGGAGCGCCGGAGACGAGACCCAGGACGGACGAGACGTTCACGACCGATCGCGTACGACCGGACGGCGGCGCCTCGGCGAGCAGGCGCGCGAGGTGGAAGGGGGCCACAAGGTTCACGGCCAGAACGTCCGCGAAGTCGGCGGCGCTCTCGTCCTCGGCCCGTACGGCTCCGGGCGCGCCGGCGTTGTTGACCAGCACGTCGATCCGTCCGGTCGCGTCGAGCGCGGTCTCCATCAGCCGTATCCGGTCCGTGTCCCGTGAGACGTCGCAGACGACGGGGTGGATGCGGGGGTCGTCGTCGGCGAGTTCCTTGAGTCTGTCCAGGCGCCGGGCGGCGGCGAGGACGGTGGCGCCGGCCGACGCGAGCACGGTCGTGAAGCGGGCCCCGAGCCCGGACGAGGCCCCGGTGACCACGGCGGTCCGTCCCCGCAGCGAGAAGAGGTTCCCGGCCGCGGTCACTGCTCCACCCCGATCGGCAGTACGGTCGCCCCGCCGTCCAGCACCAGCGTCTGCCCCGTCATCCAGGACGATGCCTCGGACGCCAGGAAGACCGCCGCGTGCGCCACGTCCTCCACCGTCCCCAGGCGGCGCAACGGCAGCCGCGCGGTCAGGATCGGTTCCCTCGGCTCCCATACGGCCCTGGCGAGCTCGGTCTTGATCAGTCCGGGGGCGATCGCGTTGACCCGCGCCCGCGGCCCGAGTTCGTAGGCGAGCTGCCGGGTCATGTGGAGCATGGCCGCCTTGGTGGCGTTGTACCAGCCGATGTGGGGGTCGACGATCAGCCCGCCGACGGACGCGATGTTCACGACCGCTCCCCCGTGCTCACGCATCCACGCCCGCCAGGCGCACCGCGTCCAGGCGACCATGCCGTACTGGTTGACCCGTACGGTCTTCTCCGCACGGGGCAGGTCCAGGTCGAGGAGGTCGCCCATGTACGGGTTGGTGGCCGCGTTGTTGACCAGGACGTCGAGCCGGCCGAAGCGGGAGACCGTCTCGTCGACGCAGCGCTCGGCGTCCTCGGGCTCGCCGACGTTGGCGGCCACTTGATGGATCTCGCCGTCGCCCTTCACCCGCGACAACTCCGCGCGCGCCGCGGCCAGTCCGTCCGGTTTCCGGGAGGCGATGACCACATGGGCCCCCGCCTCCCGGTAGGCCTTGGCGATCCCGAGTCCGATGCCCCGCGAGCCGCCGGTGATCACCGCGACCCGCCCTTCCAGTGCGTGTTTGTTCACGCCGACTCCTCGGGGTACTTGGCCAGTTCGCGCCGTGCGACGGTCCGCAGATGCACCTCGTCGGGCCCGTCCGCGATCCGCAGCGCCCGGGTGATGGCGTACAGCCGTGCCAGTACGGTGTCGTCGCTGACCCCGGCCGCGCCGTGCGCCTGGACGGCCCGGTCGACCACCCGGTGGGCCACCTCCAGCGCGGCCACCTTGATCTCGGCGACCTCGGTACGGGCGGCCGCGTTGCCCTGGGTGTCCATCAGCCAGGCCGACTTGAGGACGAGGAGCCGCAGCTGGTCGATCTCGATGCGGCTGCGTGCGATCCACTCCCGGACCACGCCCTGCTCCGCGAGCGGGCCGCCGAACGCGGTGCGGGCCAGGGTGCGGCGGCACATCAACTCCAGTGCGCGTTCGGCGAATCCGACCGCGCGCATGGCGTAGTGCATGCGGCCCGGGCCCAACCTCCCCTGGGCCAGGGCGAATCCCTCTCCCTCGCCGCCGAGGAGCGCCGAGACCGGCACCCGTACGTCCTCGAAGAGCACGTCTCCGTGGCCGCAGCGGTCGGTGTACCCGAACATGGGCAGGTCACGGAGGACGGTGATGCCGGGGGTGTCGCGTGGGATCAGCAGCATGCTCTGCTGCCGGTAGGTGGGTGCGTCCGGGTCGGTGACGCCCATCAGGATGATCAGCCGGCAGTCGGGGTCGAGGATCCCGGACGTGTACCACTTGTGGCCGTTGACGACGTACTCGTCGCCGTCCCGGACGATCCGGGTGCGGATGTTGCGTGCGTCGGAGCTGGCCACCTCGGGCTCGGTCATGGCGAAGCAGGACCGGATCTCGGCGGCCAGGAGGGGTCGCAGCCACTGGTCCTGCTGTTCGGGGGTGCCGAAGAGGGCGAGCAGTTCCATGTTGCCGGTGTCGGGGGCGGAGCAGTTGAACACCTCGGGCCCGATCACCGACCGTCCGGCCAGCTCGGCGAGGGGCGCGTAGTCCAGGTTGGTGAGTCCGGCGCCCCAGTCGCCGTGTGCGAGGAAGAGGTTCCAGAGTCCCTCCGCCCGCGCCTTCTCCTTCAACTTGCGCATCACCGGCGGTAGTTCGTGCGGGTTCTCCGCCTCGGCGAGCTGCCGGTCGTAGACGGGCTCGGCGGGCAGGACGTACTCCTCCATGAACGCGGCCATGCGCGAGCGGAGTTCGTCGGCCCTCGGGGAGAGTCCGAAATCCATGGTGGCGCTCCTTCAGGACCGTGGGGTGAGGAGGTCGCGGGCGGTGTCGATCATCGCCGCGATGGTCGGTGGCAGCCGTTCCTGGTCGGGGTCGTGGTGTCGGCCCTCTCGGTGGCGGCGCAGGTTGTGGCCCATGATCGCGGCCATCTTGGTGCGGGCCAGGGCCCGGAACCAGGCAAGGTCGGGGGGCTCGGGCCGGCCGTCGAGGTAGGCGGTGAGCAGGTCCCGCTCGGTGGGCAAGCCGGGGACGGCGCGGCCGAGCCGGGGGAAGTTGCGGTGGTCGGCGAAGAGGAGGAACCAGGCGAGGTCGGCGCGCGGATCGCCGTAACCCCAGATCTCCCAGTCGACGACGGCGACCGGTCGCTCGCCCTGGAACAGGACGTTGCCGAGCCGGAAGTCGCCGTGGGTGAGAACGGGCGGGACGGCTGAGGGCAGCCGGGAGGCGAGCGCGGCGAGCAACTCCTCGGATCCGTCCCGGAGTTCGACCGGCACGGCACGCATGGTGCGCGACCATCGCTCCAGTTCAGCCGCGGGACCCAGCGTTGGTTCGACGGGGGCGGCGGTGCCGTGCAGATCCCGCAGCACAGGGGCCAGGGCCAGCATCCGTCTCCGGGACAATTCCGGTTCGAGCCGGTGCTCGTCGAGGACCGGCTCGATCGCCTCGCCTTCCACGAACTCCATTGCGAACCAGGCCGGTTGGTCCTCGTCCACGGCGACGACGTCCGGCACGGGGACCGGTGACCCGGCGAGGGCACGCAGGATCCGGGCCTGGCGCAGGACGTCGTTGCGCCCGATGGGCGGGCGGCCGGGTGGCACCGCTTTCACGACATACGCGGTGGGGCCCGCCGTGATGGAGTAGGTGAGCCCCGAGTGCCCACCGGGCAGGGTGCGCAGGTCGCCCGGCGGCTCGCCGGGGTGGCGTTCGGCCAGGCGTGCGCGCACCCGTCGCGTGAGGTCACTCGTCTCGGTGGTGGTGCTCAACGCCCTGCTCCCTTCGGCTCTTTGGGCAGTCCCAGCACCCGTTCGGCGAGGATGGAGCGCTGGATCTCGTCGCTGCCGCCGGCGATGCGGTAGCCGGGCGCGCCGAGCAGGTGTTCGGTCCAGGCGAAGGTGCCCCAGTCCCCCGTGTCGGCGGCGAGCCGTGGTCCGAGGAGTTGCTGGACGAGGTCGGTGGTGGCGCGCATGGTCGCGGTGGCGTGGAGCTTGCCGACCGAGGCCTCGGCGCCGGGTGCGCGGCCGACGACGAGGGCTGCCGTGACCCGCAGTCCGATGAGTCGCTGGACGAGGGTGCGGACGTACAGGTCGGCGGCCTGCTGCCGTTCGCCGTCGGTGAGCGGACGGGGCAGATGTGTCGCGAGGTCGAGGGCGCGGTCGGCGTTGTCGAGCCCGAGGCTGCCGGAGTCGAGGCGTTCCGCGGCGAGCACGGTGAGGGTGACCCGCCAGCCCTCGCCGACGGGGCCCAGCCGGTCGGTGTCGGGTACGTGGACGTCGTCCAGGTAGACCTCGTTGAAGCTGGTGCCTCCGGTCATCTGCCGGATGGGCCTGACGGTCACGCCCGGGGCGTCCATGCGGACCAGGAAGACCGTGATGCCCGCGTGCTTGGGTGCGCCGGGGTCGGTGCGGCACACGGCCACGCCCCAGGTGGCGACCCGGGCGCCGGAGGTCCAGATCTTGTGGCCGCGCAGGATCCAGCCGTCGCCCTCGCGTACGGCACGGGTGCGGACGGCGGCGAGGTCGGAGCCGGCCTCCGTCTCCGAGAAGAGCTGGCAGGCGAGTTCGTCGGTACGGAGCAGGGGGCGCAGCCAGCGCCGCTGTTGTTCCTCGCTCCCCCAGATGCGGATCGCGGGGGCGACGAGCTGTTGGGTGACCGGGAAGATCTCGGCGCGCTTCGGCACGTCGAAGGCGGCCTCCTCGATCCGGTACAACTGCTCGTAGTACGCGGGCAGTTCGCGGCCGCCGTACTCCGGAGGCCAGGCGAGTGCGCCCCAGCCCTGGTCGTAGCGGGTGCGTTCCCACTGCCGGGCCCGGTCGGTGTGGGTGTGTTCCTCGGCCTCGGTCCAGTTCTCGAAGACGGCCACCGAGTCGTCGCCTCGGCCCCACTCCTGGCGTGCGGGGCGTGCTGTCGCCACGCCTTTCAGCCAGCTCCGGGCCTCGGCGCGGAACGCGTCCGGGTCGGGTACGGCGTCCATGGTCCTCCTCACGACGCATCAGCGGGTCAGCGGGTCAGCGGGTCAGTACCGTGCAGGCGCTGACGCCGGGCGCCCCGTAGACATGGGTGAACCCGGCCCGCGGCGCGTAGGGGACCTGCCGCTCCCCCGCCCGCCCCCGCAACTGCTGCACGATCTCGTGCACTTGGCGCAGCCCGGACGCCCCGATGGGTTCCCCGTTGGCGATGCACCCGCCGTCGGTGTTGACCGGCAGCGAGCCGTCGATCCGGGTCGCGCCGAACGGGATGAGCGACTCCTGTTCGCCGTGCTCGCAGAACCCGCACTCGGCCAGGTGCATCACCTCGGCGCCGCTCTCGGTGTCCTGCAACTGGCAGACGTCGATGTCCCGCGGCCCCAACCCGGCTTCCTCGAAGGCGGCTTGGGCGGCGTCGGCGCTCACACTGGTCGGCGTCCCGGCCGGCGCCCACGGGCTGAACACCTCGAACGAGCCGAACCTGCGGGTCCTCACGACGGCCGCCCGCAGTGCGATCGGTGTGCCACCGAGTTCGCGGGCCGCCTCCCGGCTGCACAGGACCAGGGCGACCGCGCCCTGGCCGGGAGAGCAGAACATGTACCGGGTCAGGGGGTCGTTGACCATCCCGGACGCCAGGACCTCGTCGGCGCTCAGTGGCTTGCGGCGCCACGCGTTGGGGTTCAGCACGCCGTTCGCGTACGCCTTCTCGGCGACCAGCGCGAGGGTGCGGGCGCTGATGCCGTGGTCGTACATGTACCGCTGGATCTTCATCGCGAAGAACTGCGTGGTCACCATCAGTCCGTCGCGGCCGTAGGCCTCGTCGAGCCCCCAGTCGGCCGGCCGCGGGTCGAAGGCGCCGCGCGGATGCCTGTCGAAGCCGACGGCCAGGGCCACGTCCGCCGCGCCCGAGCGGATCGCGGCCACGGCAGAGACGAGGGCGCTGCCGCCGGTCGCGCAGCCGTTGCGGACGTTGATGAACGGCACGCCGGTCAGGCCGAGTTCGGCCACCAGCGTGTCGGCGTTGCCGGCGGCGTCGCTGCCGCCGTACGCGGCCCGTACCCGCGACCAGGGCAGTCCCGCGTCGGCGAGGGCGGACCGCACGGCCGCCACCGCGAGCTGTCCGACCAGTTCGAGAAGGCCCCGGACCACCTGTTCGACTCCGCCGAGCAGGTGCACCTCGACCACTGGCACCGCGGTCGAGTCGTGCTCGTCGGC
>NZ_JBEYVC010000270.1:0-9962 GCF_040643855.1 Streptomyces sp. NPDC047072
ACAGCGCAGATTGCAGCGGTCGGTCAGCGAGACCCTCAGGTCGGTGGCCTGCCGGCCGTACGTGTCGATGAGCACGCGGGCCCCCTCCCTCGTCGCGGATCAGTCGTGGCGCATGGTGCGTCCTTTACCTGCGAGCCTACGTGACGTCACTGACATCGACAGGGTCCGATCCCACGACGTACGAGGCGGCCGCGTCGTAGAGACCTACGACGCGGCCGCTCAGAGGCGTTTCGGTGTACGGGTCAGTGGGCGCCGGTGCCGGTCAGGGACCGGACCTCCAGCTCCGCGTACTTGCCCTTGTTCGGCTCCTCCTTCGACAGCAGCGTGCCGACGATGCCGAGCAGGAAGCCGACCGGGATCGAGATGATGCCCGGGTTCTCCAGCGGGAACCAGTGGAAGTCGACGTCCGGGAACATCGAGGTGGGCTTGCCGGAGACGACCGGCGAGAACAGCACCAGGCCGACCGCGGTGACGAGACCGCCGTAGATCGACCACAGGGCTCCGGAGGTGGTGAACCGCTTCCAGAAGAGGCTGTAGATGATCGTCGGGAGGTTTGCCGAGGCGGCGACGGCGAAGGCGAGGGCGACCAGGCCGGCGACGTTCAGGTCGCGGGCGAGGGCGCCCAGCAGGATGGAGACGGCGCCGATGCCGATGGTGGCCCAGCGGGCCGCGCCGATCTCCTGCTTCTCGGTGGCCTGCCCCTTCTTGATGACGTTCGCGTAGATGTCGTGCGCGAAGGACGAGGAGGAGGCGAGCGTCAGGCCCGCGACGACCGCGAGGATCGTGGCGAAGGCGACCGCCGAGATGGTGGCCAGCAGGATCGCGCCCCAGTTGGAGTCGACGCCGCCCAGATGCAGGGCGAGCAGGGGCGCGGCCGTGTTGCCCGCCTTGTTGGAGGCGATGATCTCGTCCGGTTTGATCAGCGCGGCGGCGCCGAAGCCGAGGGCGAGCGTCATCAGGTAGAAGGCGCCGATGAGGCCGATGGCCCACAGGACCGACTTACGGGCGGCCTTGGCGGTGGGCACCGTGTAGAAGCGGATCAGGATGTGCGGCAGGCCCGCGGTGCCGAGGACCAGGGCGATGCCGAGGGAGATGAAGTCCAGCTTGGTGGTGCCGGTGGCGCCGTACTTCAGGCCGGGCTCCAGGAAGGCGGCGCCCTTGCCGCTGTTGTCGGCGGCCGAGCCGAGCAGGTCGGAGACGTTGAAGTTGAACTTCAGCAGCACCAGGAAGGTCAGCAGCAGGGCGCCCGCGATCAGCAGGACGGCCTTGACCATCTGGACCCAGGTGGTGCCCTTCATGCCGCCGATGGTGACGTAGACGATCATCAGGACGCCGACCAGGGCGACGATGCCGATCTTGCCCGCGTCGGAGGTGATGCCGAGCAGCAGCGAGACCAGGACGCCGGCGCCGGCCATCTGGGCCAGCAGGTAGAAGATCGAGACGACGATCGTCGAGGTGCCGGCCGCGGTGCGGACCGGGCGCTGGCGCATGCGGTACGCGAGGACGTCACCCATGGTGTAGCGGCCGGAGTTGCGCAGCGGTTCGGCGACCAGGAGCAGGGCGACGAGCCAGGCGACCAGGAAGCCGATGGAGTACAGGAAGCCGTCGTAGCCGAAGAGGGCGATGGCGCCCGCGATGCCGAGGAAGGAGGCCGCGGACATGTAGTCGCCGGAGACGGCGAGTCCGTTCTGGAAGCCGGTGAACTGCCGTCCGCCCGCGTAGAAGTCGGAGGCGTCCTTGGTCTGGCGTCCGGCCCAGACCGTGATGACGAGGGTTGCGAGGACGAACACCGCGAACAGGCTGATGATCAGCGGCCGGTGCTCGCTGGCCTCGCCCGCGGCCAGGGTGATCGCGGGGCTCATGCGCCGCCCTCCATCCGGGACTTGATCGCCTCGGCCTTGGGGTCGAACTTGGCGGCGGCCACCCGCGAGTACCACCAGGCGATGAGGAACGTGGTCAGGAACTGCGCGAGGCCCAGGATCAGGGCGATGTTGATGTTGCCGAAGACCTTGGTGCCCATGAAGTCGCCCGCGTAGTTGGAGAGCAGGACGTACAGCAGGTACCAGGCGATGAAGCCGACGGTCAGCGGAAAGGCGAAGGAGCGGTAGGAGCGGCGCAGTTCACCGAACTCCGCGCTCTCCTGCACCTCGGTGAACTCCTCGGTGGTGGGGAGTTTGTGTTGCTCTTTCGAGGGGGGCGGTGTCTCGGTGGCCACGGAGTCTCCTCGCGTTGCGGGTGCGGTAGTGACGGGGATCGGGGGCGAGTGTCCTCGCGTTCCCTGCCCAAGGTCACGGCGCCGCGCTGGCACCGGTTCAACTCACTTTGCTGTTTTCCGAACTCGCTTTGAGGAAGTCATTGCTGGCCAGCGACTTCGGGAGATAGCTTCGGCGTGCACCACCCGTCATGTACCTGCCCGAGCGCCACCTGTGTCTCGGGCCGGTTTCGTTTCCGGATGATGTGGAGACCCCATGTCCCAACGACGTTCCAGACGTCGGCTCGCCCTGGCCGTGCCCGTCGTGCTCTCGCTGACCGCCTCGCTCGGCTTCCTGCCGACGGCCGCGTCGGCCCTCCCGTACACGGAGACCACCGCGCAGGCCTCGGACGCGACCGCACTGTCGTACGTCGTCAACACCAGGGCCGACCACCGCACGATCGCGTCGGTGAAGAAGGCCGTCGCCGCGGCCGGCGGCACGGTCGTGATCGCGTACGAGAAGATCGGCGTGATCGTCGTCCACTCGGCCAACCCCGACTTCGGGGCGCAGATCCGCACGGTCCGCGGGGTCCAGTCGGCGGGCGCGACCCGCACCTCCCCGCTGTCGGTCGCCTCGACCACGGACGAGGGCGCCGCGCAGCCGCTCACCGAGGAGCAGGCCGCGAAGATCGAGAAGGCGTCGGCCGCCGAGGCGGGCAGCGAGCCTCTCGAGGCCGACCAGTGGGACCTCAGGGCGATCGGCGCCGACAAGGCCGCGCGGATCAACCCGGGCAGCCG
This sequence comes from Streptomyces sp. NPDC047072, assembly GCF_040643855.1. Lineage (NCBI taxonomy): Bacteria > Bacillati > Actinomycetota > Actinomycetes > Kitasatosporales > Streptomycetaceae > Streptomyces > Streptomyces sp. NPDC047072. Next base: position 2,990 of record NZ_JBEYVC010000270.1, read on the forward strand.
GAAGGTGACCGTCGCCGTGATCGACACCGGCGTCGACGACACCCACCCGGACATCGCCCCGAACTTCTCCGCCGCCCAGTCCGCCAACTGCGACGGCGGTGTCCCGGACACCAGTGAGGGCGCCTGGCGGCCGTACACCGCGGACGACTACCACGGCACCCACGTGGCCGGTGAGATCGCGGCGGCCCGCAACGGCATCGGGGTGGCCGGGGTCGCGCCCGGGGTGAAGGTCGCGGCCATCAACGTGACCGACCCGAGCAACGGTCTCTTCTACCCGGAGAGCGTCGTCTGCGCGTTCGTGTTCGCCGCCGACCACGGCGTGGAGATCACGAACAACAGCTACTACGTTGATCCATGGCTGTACAACTGCATGGACGACCCCGATCAGCGCGCAATCGTTGACGCGGTCAACAGGGCTTCCCTGTACGCCCAGAAGAAGGGCACGCTCAACCTCGCGTCGGCCGGCAACTCCAACGACGACCTCGACTCCGACGCGCTCGTCGACGACAGCAGCCCCGACGACTCCACGCCGGTGACCCGGACCGTTGACCCGCACGAGTGCTTCGACGTGCCGACCCAACTGCCGGGTGTCGTGACGGTGAGCGCGACGGGCGTGAACAACCTCAAGTCGTACTACTCCTCGTACGGTTACGGCGTCATCGACGTGGCGGCCCCGGGCGGCGACCGGCTCTACCAGATACCGGACACGCCGTCGAAGAACGGCCGCATCCTGTCGACCATGCCGAACAACTCCTACGGCTTCCTCCAGGGCACCTCGATGGCCTCGCCGCACGCCGCGGGCGTGGCCGCGCTGCTGAAGTCGACGCACCCGTGGGCGAGCCCGGCACAGCTCCAGGCGCTGCTGAAGGCGCAGGCCGACAACCCGGGCTGCCCGGCCTCCTACGACCAGGACGGCGACGGCACACAGGACGCGACCTGTGTCGGCGGCAAGCGGGTCAACGGCTTCTACGGCCACGGCATCGTCAACGCGCTGCGCGCGGTCAAGTGACCCGCGCGCCCGACGACTTCCGGCGCTCCACCACCACCCGCACGGACCGCTTGTCCCGCGAACGAACTGGAGAGACTTCCACCATGACAGGGCCCCACCAGCGTTATCGGCGCGCGATCGCGATCCCGCTCGGCACGGCCATGGCCACCGCCATGGCGCTGCTGCCGGGTGCCACGGCGTCCGCGGCCGGACTGCCCGGCACCCTGACCGGTGCCACCTCCGCCGTGAACGGCATCCTCGCGGCCGCGACCACGCAGGACGCCACGGCGCTCAGCTATGTCGTCAACGTCCGTCCCGGACACGGTCCTTCGGCGAAGGTGAAGAAGGCCATCGCCGACGCCGGCGGCACGATCGTGACGTCGTACGACCAGATCGGCGTGGTCGTCGTCCACTCGGCGAACCCCGACTTCGCCATGATCATCCGGAAGGTCCCCGGGGTCGCCTCGGCGGGCAACACCCGCAACGCGCCGCTGCCCGCGCAGTCGACGACCGACCTGGGAGCACCGAAGACGCTGAGCGCGTCGGAGGTCGCCGCCGCCGAGGCCGCGTCCGACGCCGCCCAGGACCCGCTGGAGTCGCTCCAGTGGGACCTGCCCGCCATCAAGGCGGACAAGGCGCACGAGAAGTCGCTCGGCAGCAGCAAGGTGACGGTCGCCGTGATCGACACCGGCGTCGACGACACCCACCCCGACCTCGCGCCGAACTTCGACCGGGGCGCCTCCGTCAACTGCGTGACCGGCAAGCCGGACACCACCGACGGGGCGTGGCGGCCGACCGCCGGGGAGAGCCCGCACGGCACCCACGTGGCCGGTGAGATCGCGGCCGCCAAGAACGGCGTCGGCATGACGGGCGTCGCGCCCGGTGTGAAGGTGGCGGGCATCAAGGTGTCGACCACCGCCGGCTACTTCTACACCGAGGCCGTGGTGTGCGGCTTCATGTGGGCGGCCACCCATGGGGTCGACGTCACCAACAACAGCTATTACACCGACCCCTGGTACTTCAACTGCACCGACGACCCGGACCAGAAGGCGCTCGTCGACGCCATCACCCGGGCCACGCGGTACGCGGAGAAGAAGGGGGTCGTCAACGTCGCCGCGGCGGGCAACGAGAACTACGACCTCGCGGCCGACGAGATCACCGACCCGGTCTCGCCGAACGACGCCACCCCCGTGGAGCGGGTCGTCGACCCGTCGAAGTGCTACGACATACCGACTCAGCTGCCGGGTGTCGTGACGGTCGCCGCGACCGGCGCGAAGGGCATCAAGTCGTCCTTCTCCAACCACGGCCTGGGAGTCATCGACGTCGCCGCGCCCGGTGGCGACTCGACGGCCTACCAGACGCCCGCGCCGCCCGCGACGAGCGGTCTGATCCTGGGCACGCTGCCCGGGGGCAAGTGGGGCTACATGGCCGGTACGTCGATGGCCTCGCCGCACGCCGCGGCCGTGGCCGCGCTGATCAAGTCGACGCACCCGTACGCCTCGCCGGCCCTGGTGAAGGCGCTGCTGTACGCGGAGGCGGACGCGACGCCGTGCACGGACCCGTACGACATCAACGGCGACGGCAAGGTCGACGCGGTGTGCGAGGGGTCGAAGAACCACAACGGGTTCTACGGCTGGGGCACGGTGGACGCACTGGACGCCGTCACCAAGTAACACGCCAATATATTGATTCAGTCAATACCGCATAGTGCAGTCATGACTGGAATCAAGTATGTGGTGCGGGAAGGCGCTCTTCAGGGGCGCCTTCCCGTACGTCTGCTGGCGCGGGCCTGTGTGGGCGCGTGTGCCCTGGCCGCCGCGGAGTTGGGCGCACGGCGGGCCGGACTCGACCGGGTGCCGCGGGTGCGGGTGGACGACGGGGCGGTCGCCGCCGCGTTCTCCAGCGAGCGTCAACTGTTGATCAATGGTCGGGCGCCGGTCTCCTTCGCTCCGCTGTCCCGGTTCTGGCGCACGGCGGACGGCTGGGTCCGCACCCACGCGAACTATCCGCACCACCGGGCACGGCTCCTGGACGTGCTGGGCGTGCCGGAGGACGTGGCGGCCGTCGGGGCGGCGCTCGCCGAACGGTCCGCCGCCGAGGTCGAGGAGACCGTGTACGCCGCCGGGGGCCTCGCGGTCGCCCTGCGCACACCCGAGGAGTGGGCGGCGCACGCGCAGGCGGCCGAGGTGGCGCAGCGCCCCCTGGTCGAGCGGGAACGGCTGTCCGGCACGGCACGCGTGCGTACGTTCGCGCCGGTCTCCCCCGCTCCCCTGATGCCGGCCGCCGGACTGCGCGTCCTGGACCTCACCCGGGTGCTCGCGGGGCCCGTGGCCACCCGCACGCTCGCCCTGCTGGGCGCGGACGTGCTGCGGGTGGACGCGCCGGCGCTGCCCGAACTGGCCGACCAGCACGCCGACACGGGGTTCGGGAAGCGGTCGACGACGCTGGACCTGACGGTCGGGGCGGACCGGCGCGCCTTCGAGGAGCTGCTCGGGGTGGCGGACGTGGTCGTCACCGGCTATCGGCCGGGCGCCCTCGACCGGTTCGGGCTCTCGCCGCGGGCGCTGGCCGAGCGGCGGCCGGGGGTGGTGGTGGCGCAGTTGTCGGCGTGGGGCGCGTACGGGCCGTGGGGCGGGCGGCGGGGCTTCGACAGCCTGGTGCAGGCGGCGACGGGGATCGCCGTACTGGAGGGGTCGGCGGAGCGGCCGGGCGCGCTGCCCGCGCAGGCGCTGGACCACGGGACGGGGTATCTGCTGGCGGCGGAGGTGCTGCGGGCGCTGGACGAGCAGGCGGACGAGGGCGGGAGCCGGGTCGTGCGGCTGGCGTTGGCTCGGACGGCCCAGTGGCTCATGGAGCTCGCGGATTCGAGGGAGGCCGACGTCGAGGCCGCAGCCGAGCACCTCTCGTACGACGGCCCCGAGCCCTGGCTGGCCGAGACGGACAGCGCGCTCGGGCGGCTGCGGTACGCGCGGTCGCCGGTCTCCTTCGAGGGCGGTCCGGTGGACTGGGCGCGACCGCCGGGACCTTGGGGGGCGGACACCGCGCGCTGGGCGTGAACCGACAGGCCGGCCGGGAGCGTACCTATGGGCGGAATGCCGTACCGCCAGTTGTTTCCCCGCACTTGCCCGGTTCTGTCGTGACTGGTGAAGATTTCGAGGTGACCTTGATGAGACCTCCCGCCGGGGTGGCCGACGCGCGCGGGCCCGCGCGGCGCCCCGGTGCCGGCCGTGCGGTCGCCGTCGTCGTCCTGGTGCTCCTGGCCGCGCTGATCCCCCTGCTGGGCCCGTCCGCCGCGCTGCACGGCACCGGGGAGGCCGCCGCGCCCGGTGTCGGCGGGGTCGCGCTGCTGCGGGCGGTGCTCTTCGCCGCGCTGGGCGTCCCGCTGGGCGAGCTGTTCGTGGGCCGGTTGGCCCGTGCCCTGCCCGGCGCTCCCGCGACCGCGCCGCGGTCCTGGGCGCCGTACGCGACCGCCGTCGGTTTCGTCGCCGCGCTGGGGCTGGCCTCGGTCGTGGCGACCGGCAATCTGGTGCCGCGCAGTCTCGCGCAGATCGACGTGGGCGGTCTGTACGCGTCCCGGGACGGCAAGCTGGCCCTCCTGGAGGTCAACGCCTTTCTCGTGGCCGCCCTGTGCGCCCGCTCCGCGCGCCCGGCCGTGCAGGTGTGGCCGCTCGCCGCGGTGGTCGTGGCGGAGGCGCTGCGGGCGCATCCCGTGCCCGAGCACAGCCCCTTGGTCGGCTCGGGGCTGACGCTGGTCCATCTGAGCTGCGCGGCGCTGTGGGCCGGTGGGCTGCTCCACGCCCTGCGCACGCTGCGTCACTGGGGTCCCGACGGCCCGGGGGCCGCGCTGCTCGGGCTCTACGCGCGCGTGGCGGCCGTGCTGCTCGCCGCCATCACCGCGACGGGGGTGTGGAGTTCGCTGCGCCGGATGCCGGCGGGCACGGTGCTGGAGCAGCTGACGGACACGGCGTACGGGCGCACCCTGCTGGCCAAGGTGCTGCTCGTGACGGTGGTCGCCGGGCTCGCCCTGTGGGCGCGGCTCCGGCTGCGCCGCGCGACCGATCCGCTGACCGCGTGTGTGCCCGCGAGGGCGGAGGTCGTCGCGCTGGGGATGGTGGTCGTGGTGTCGGGGGTGCTGACGGCGCTGCCGGTGCCGATCCGTTGGTGAGCCGCGGGTCCGGGGCGTCAGTTGGTGACGAGGACCTTGAGGGCCGTGCGTTCGTCCATCGCCTTGTAGCCGTCCGGGACGCCCTCCAGGCCGACGGTCAGGTCGAAGACCGGTGAGGCGTCGACCCTGCCGGCCAGGACGTCGGGCAGCAGTTCGGGGATGTAGGCGCGGACCGGGGCGACCCCGCCGCGCAGCGCGATGTTCCGGTCGAACATGACGCCGAGGTCGAGGCCGGTCCCGCTGCCGTGCGGGACCCCGACGAAGCCGATGGCGCCGCCGTCGCGGGTGATGTTGACCGCCGTGCTCATGGACTGCTCGGTGCCGACGGCCTCGACCACGGAGTGCGCGCCCTGGCCGCGGGTGAGTGCGCGGACCGCCTCGACGGCCGCCTCCCCGCGCTCGGCGACGACGTCGGTGGCGCCGAAGCGGCGGGCGATGTCGGTGCGGCCCTGGTGGCGGCCGAGCGCGATGATCCGCTCGGCGCCGAGCCGCTTGGCGGCGAGCACCGCACACAGGCCGACGGCTCCGTCGCCGACGACCGCGACCGTGACGCCCGGGCGGGCGCCGGCGCCGAGGGCGGCGTGGTGGCCGGTGCCCAGGACGTCGGAGAGGGTCAGCAGGGAGGCCAGCAGGTGGTCGTCGGAGGCGGCTTCCTTGGGCAGTTGTACGAGGGTGCCGTCGGCGAAGGGGACACATACGGCCTCGCCCTGGCCGCCGTCGGAGCCCACGGAGCCCCAGAAGCCGCCGTGCTCGCAGGAGGTGTGCAGTCCCTCGCGGCAGTAGTCGCAGACGCCGTCGGACCACACGAAGGGGGCGACGACGAGGTCACCGCGCCTGATGGTGTTCACCTCGGAGCCGGTCTCCTCGACCACGCCGAGGAACTCGTGCCCGATGCGTTGGCCCGGCTGCCGGGCCGACTCGCCGCGGTAGGCCCACAGGTCGCTGCCACAGACGCAGGCGCGCAGCACGCGGACCACGGCGTCGGCGGGCCGCCGCACCACGGGGTCGGGCACGTCCTCCACGCGCATGTCGTACGGGGCGTGGATGGTGGTGGCGCGCATGACGGGGTTTCTCCTACGGTGTCGCCGGTTCGCTCAGGGGGTGGTCGAGCGCCTCTCACCGTACGTCGGTCCCGGTGCCGGGCGCCCTTCGAGGGCTCGTAGTGTGCCAGTGACCAGCAGGAACTGCGCGGCGATATACGTGAGCATGATCCAGAGGTCGGGGCGTGGGAGCTGCGGCCAGTCGGCGACGCCGGTCGCGATGAGGGTGTCGGAGAGCAGGAAGAGGACACCGCCGAGCCCGGGGACGAGACCGGTGCGGGTGGCCGCGGTGTACGCCATGGCCGTGAGCAGGGTGCTGTAGGCGGCCACGGGGACGCGGAGGTCTGGTGGCAGGTCCGGCCACAGCAGGGCGACGGTGGTGACGAGGGCAGTGGCGTAGACGGCGGTGATGGCGGGGACGGGGGCGAGCGTGCGGGCACGCGCGCGTGGAGGGCCGTGACGCCGGAAGAGGACGACGTAGCAGACGTGGCCGGCCGCGAAGGAGGCCATCCCGGCGAGGAAGGCGGGGTCCGCGTCGGCCAGCAGGAAGACGTCGCCGCCCCAGCCGCACAGGAGCGCGGCGACGAGGAGCCGGGGCGCGCCGCGGACCGCCGCGTGGGCGGCGAGGAGCGGCATCAGGAGCGGCTTGGCGAGGGCGTGGCCGAGGTCGTAGCCGACGGCGAGGGAGAGGAGGTCGGCGAGGGCCGCGGCGGAGAAGGCGAGGGGGCGTCCGGTGCGGGCCACATGACCTCCTTGACGGCGGATCAGCCGCTCGATAGC
>NZ_JBEYVC010000271.1:0-9526 GCF_040643855.1 Streptomyces sp. NPDC047072
CCTCGGCCTGCCGGCGCAGCGTGGTGGCGCGCTCGATGGCCTCGGTGCGGACCTTCTCGCTGTCGGCGGTCGCGCTCTGGCCGGGGAGTAGGCGGCGCGGGCGGCGGAGTCGGCGCGGTCCCGGTCGACGGCGTGGCGCTCACCGGCGTGCAGGACACGGGACTTGGCGGTGTGCTCGGGCACCTGGTCGCGGAGCAGGTCGGCGAGGCGGTGCAGAGAGGGGCCGAGGGCGCCGACCAGGCCGGTGTCGGCGGGGAAGTTGCGGCCGATCTCGTCCGGGTCGGAGTCGAGCTGGACGACGGTGAGGCCGGGGGGCAGGGCGGGGCCGGGGGTGTAGTGGTGCGGGGTGAAGGCGTGCGCGCCGACGATCAGGAGGGTGTCGTAGGGCTCCAGCGCGGCGCGGATCGCGTCGTGGCGGGGTGGCAGCATGCCGGCGTAAAGAGGGTGCGTGGTCGGGAAGTTGAGGCAGTCGCTCATCGGCTGATGGTGGACGTCGGCGCCGCAGGCCTCCGCCGTGCGGATCATCGCGCCCAGGGCGTCCTCGCGGCCGATGCCGTCGCCGGCGACGATCGCCGCGCGCTGGGCGTTGCCGAGGAGGACGGCCGCGCGTTCGATGCCGGGCGCCGGGCCGAGGGGTGGGGCGGGGGTGCGGGGCGGGACCTCGACCTCGGTGTCCTCCTGGAGGAGGTCCATGGGGACGGAGAGGAACACCGGGCCCGCCGGGGGCCGTTGGGCCAGGGCGAAGGCCCGGCGGAGCGCGAGGGGGAGGTCGCGGGCGTGCTGGACATCGTACGTCGCCTTCACCGCGGGGGTCGCGAGGCCGATGAGGTCGCCGGAGAGCATCGGGTCCTGCTGGAGGTGGCGGCGGTCCTGCTGCCCCGCGGTGACGACGAGGGGGGTGCGGGAGCGGCGGGCGTTGAGCAGCCCGATGAGGCCGTTGGCGAGACCGGCGGCGATGTGCAGGCTCACGAAGGCGGGGCGGGCGGTGGCGCGGGCGTACCCGTCGGCCATGGCGACGACGGAACCCTCGTGGATGCCGAGGACGTACTCGGGGGCGTCTTGGGACTCCGACAGGGCCTGGAGAAAGGGCAGTTCGGTGGTGCCGGGGTTGCCGAAGACACGGTCCACGCCTTCGGTCCGGAGGATGTCCAGGACGGCGAGAGCGGGTCGACGTCCCATGGCGGCTCCTCCGGGGGTGGGGGCGTTCGGCGGTCCGCAGGTCAGGGTGCGCGGGCGGGAGCGCGGGCGGCAAGGGGGGCGTGTCGCTGAGCGGTACGGCGCGAGGGGCTTCGCGCTCAGACGCCGGACGAGTCAACCCACCCAGGGGCGCGAGGATGCCTCGCCTTACAAATGCCGGACGGGTCAAACCCCCCAAGGGGCGCGGGGAACTGCGCGACCAGCCCCCACGCACCCGCACCCGGCAACGCCCCTCAGACGCCCCCGAACCGCTCCCCCTTCTCCGCCTTCTCCACCAGCAGCGCCGGAGGCGTGAAGCGGTCGCCGTACTTCGACGCCAACTCCCGCGCGCGGGCGACGAATCCCGCCAAGCCACCCTCATAGCCGTTGATGTACTGCAACACACCCCCCGTCCACCCCGGGAACCCAATCCCGAAGATGGAGCCGATGTTCGCGTCGGCCACCGACGTCAGCACACCCTCCTCAAGCAGCTTGACCGTGTCCAGGGCCTCCGAGAACAGCATGCGTTCCTGCATGTCCCGGAAGGGAATCTCCGCGCCCGCACGCGTGAAGTGCTCGCGCAGCCCCGGCCACAACGCCACCCGCTTGCCGGCCGAGTCGTAGTCGTAGAACCCCGCCCCGCCACTGCGCCCCTCGCGCCCGAACTCGTCGACCATACGGTCGATGACCGCCTCCGCCGGGTGCGTCGGCCAGGTACCACCCGCCTCCTCCACCGCCCGCTTGGACTCGTTGCGGATCTTGCGCGGCAGCGTGAGCGTCAACTCGTCCATGAGCGACAGCACCTTCGCCGGGTAGCCCGCCTGTGCCGCCGCCTGTTCGACCGACGCCGGCTCGATGCCCTCGCCGACCATCGCCACGCCCTCGTTGAGGAAGTGTCCGATGACGCGGGAGGTGAAGAAGCCCCGGGAGTCGTTGACGACGATCGGCGTCTTCCTGATCTGGCGGACCAGGTCGAAGGCGCGGGCCAACGCCTCGTCGCCGGTGCGCTCCCCCTTGATGACCTCCACCAGCGGCATCTTGTCGACCGGCGAGAAGAAGTGCAGTCCGATGAAGTCGGCCTGGCGCTCCACGCCCTCGGCGAGCACGGTGATGGGAAGCGTGGAGGTGTTGGAGCACAGCAGCGCGTCGGGGGCGACCACGTGCTGGATCTCCTGGAACACCTTGTGCTTGAGCTCGGGGTTCTCGAAGACCGCCTCGATCACCGCGTCACAGCCGGCCAGGTCGGCGGGGTCGGCCGTGGGGGTGATCCGGGCCAGGAGCGCGTCCGCCTTCTCCTGTGTCGTACGCCCCCTGGAGACCGCCTTGGCGCACAGCTTCTCGGAGTACGCCTTGCCCTTGGCCGCCGACTCGGGCGTCACGTCCTTGAGGACCACCTCGATGCCCGCACGGGCGCACGAGTACGCGATGCCCGCGCCCATCATCCCGGCACCGAGGACGGCGACCTTGCGGACCTGGCGCGGGGCGATGCCCTGGGGGCGGTTCGCGCCGGAGTTGACCGCCTGGAGGTCGAAGAAGAACGCCTGGATCATGTTCTTCGAGGTCTGACCCGCGGCGAGTTCCACGAAGTAGCGCGCCTCGATGACCTGGGCGGTCTCGAAGTCGACCTGGGAGCCCTCGACCGCGGCGGCGAGAATGGCGCGCGGGGCCGGGTAGGGGGCACCGCCCGTCTGCTTGCGGAGGTTCGCGGGGAAGGCCGGGAGGTTCGCCGCGAACTTGGGGTTGGCGGGGGTGCCGCCGGGGATGCGGTAGCCGGGCTTGTCCCAGGGCTGCTGGGACGTGGGGTTGGCGTCGATGAAGGCGCGGGCCTTGGCGAGGAGTTCGTCCTGTGTGGTGGCCACGTCGTCGATCAGGCCGTTCTGGAGGGCGCGTTGCGGGGCGTACTGGGTGCCCTGGAGCAGGACCTTCAGGAGGGCGTCCGTGATGCCCAGCATGCGGACCGTACGGACGACTCCGCCGCCTCCGGGCAGCAGGCCGAGCGTGACCTCGGGGCAGCCGATCTTGGAGCCGGGCGCGTCCAGGGCGATCCGGTGGTGGCAGGCGAGGGCGATCTCGTAACCGCCACCCAGGGCCGCGCCGTTGAGCGCCGCGACGACCGGCTTGCCGAGGGTCTCGATGCGCCGCAGATTGCGCTTGATGGCGAGGCCGCCGTCGAACAGCTCCTGCGCGGTCTCGGGTGTGACCCGGATGAGGTCGCGTAGGTCGCCGCCGGCGAAGAAGGTCTTCTTGGCGGAGGTGATGATGACACCGCGAATGGTGTCCTTCTCGGCCTCCAGGCGGTCGGTGACCACCGCGAGGGAGTCGCGGAACGCCTGGTTCATGGTGTTGGCGGACTGGTCGGGGTCGTCGATGACGAGGGTGACGACGCCGGTGCGGTCCTGTTCCCAGCGGATGGTGGTGGACTGAGTGCTCATGTGAGAGGTGCTCCGTGTGATCCGTGGGGTGGGGGTCAGACGCGTTCGACGATCGTGGCGATGCCCATGCCGCCGCCGACGCACAGGGTCGCGAGGCCGTACCGCTTGTCCTGGCGCTCCAGTTCGTCGACGAGGCTGCCGAGGATCATCGCGCCGGTCGCGCCGAGCGGATGGCCGAGGGCGATCGCGCCGCCGTTGACGTTGACCTTGTCCAGCGACAGGCCCATGTCCCGCAGGAAGCGCAGGACGACGGCCGCGAAGGCCTCGTTGATCTCGACGAGGTCGATGTCGTCGATGGTCAGGCCGGCCTTGGCGAGCGCCTTGCGGGTGGCGGGGGCGGGACCGGTGAGCATGATGGTCGGCTCGGAGCCGGAGACCGCCGCGGAGACGATCCGCGCGCGCGGGCGCAGCCCGTACCGCTCGCCGACCTCCTTGGAGCCGATCGCGACCAGGGAGGCGCCGTCGACGATGCCGGAGGAGTTGCCCGCGTGGTGGACGTGGTCGATCTTCTCCACCCAGTGGTACGTCTGGAGGGCCACGGCGTCGAAGCCGCCCAGGTCGCCGATGTCCGCGAAGGACGGCTTGAGCTTGGCGAGGGAGTCGGCGGTGGTGCCGGGGCGCATGTGCTCGTCGTGGTCGAGGATCGTCAGTCCGCTGCGGTCCTTCACAGGGACGACGGAGCGGTCGAAGCGGCCGTCCTTCCAGGCCACTGCCGCGCGTTCCTGCGACAGGGCCGCGTACTCGTCGACGTCACGGCGCGAGAAGCCCTCGATGGTGGCGATGAGGTCCGCGCCGATGCCCTGCGGCACGAAGTTGACGGCGAGGTTGGTCATCGGGTCGTTGAACCAGGCGCCGCCGTCGGAGGCCATCGGCACCCGGGACATGGACTCGACACCGCCCGCGAGGACGAGGTCCTCCCAGCCCGAACGGACCTTGACGGCCGCCAGGTTGACGGCCTCCAGGCCCGAGGCACAGAAGCGGTTCTCCTGCACGCCCGCGACCGTGTCCGGCAGTCCGGCGGCGATCGCGGCGGTGCGGGCGATGTCGGAGCCCTGGTCGCCGACCGGGCCGACGACACCGAGCACGATGTCGTCGATCGCGGCCGGGTCCAGGTCCGGGAAGCGGGCCCGGATCTCGTGGATCAGTCCGACGACCAGGTCGATGGGCTTGGTGCCGTGCAGGGCGCCGTTCGCCTTGCCGCGGCCGCGCGGGGTGCGGATCGCGTCGTACACATACGCTTCGGTGCTCACGAGAAAGCCTTTCGACGAGGGTCAGCCCAGCAGGGAACGGCCGATGATCTCCTTCATGATCTCGGTCGTCCCGCCGTAGATGGTCTGGATACGGCCGTCCGTGAAGGCCTTGGCGACCGGGTATTCGCTCATGTAGCCGTAGCCGCCGTGCAGTTGGAGGCAGCGGTCGGTGACGCGCTTCTGGAGTTCGGTGGCCCACCACTTGGCCATGGAGGCGTGCACGGCGTCGAGCCGTCCTTCGGAGTGGTCCTCGATACAGCGGTCGACGAACGTCCGGGTGACGGCGCACTCGGTGGCCATCTCGGCCACCTCGAAGCGGATGTGCTGCTTGGTGGCGAGCGGCCGCCCGAAGGCCTCGCGCTCCTTGACGTACGCGGTGGTGATCTCCAGGAGGTGCTCGGCGGCGGCGATCGCGGAGACGGCGATGCTCAGGCGCTCCTGGGCGAGGTTCGTCATCAGGTGCACGAAGGCGCCGTCGCGCTCGCCGAGGAGGTTCTCCTTCGGCACGCGCACGTCCCGGAAGAACAGTTCGGCGGTGTCCTGCGCCTTCTGGCCGATCTTGTCGAGGTTGCGGCCTCGCTCGAAGCCCGCCATGCCCCGCTCGACGACGAGCAGGGACAGTCCGCGCGCGCCGCCCTCGGGGGTGGTCTTCGCGACGACGATCACCAGATCGGCGAGGATGCCGTTGGAGATGAACGTCTTGGAGCCGTTGAGTACCCAGTGGTCTCCGCGGTCCTCGGCGTGGGTGCGGATGCCCTGGAGGTCGGAGCCCGCGCCGGGCTCGGTCATGGCGATGGCGGTGATCAGGGTGCCGTCGCAGAAGCCGGGCAGCCAGCGGCGCTTCTGCTCCTCGGTGGCGAGGCCGGTCAGATATGGGCCGATGACGTCGTTGTGCAGTCCGAGGGCGAGGCCGGGCGCGCCCGCGCGGGTGAACTCCTCGGCCAGGACGGTGGCGTAGCGGAAGTCGGTCGTCCCGCCGCCCCCGTACTCCTCGGGCACGGCGAGCCCGAGGAGGCCCTGCTTGCCCGCCGCCCGCCAGGCCTCGCGGGAGACGATGCCGTCCTTCTCCCACTGCTCGTAGTGCGGCAGGACCTCCCGGGCCAGGAAGGCGCGCACGGTCTCGCGGAACGCGTCGTGCTCGGGGGCGAAGAGCTGCCGCTTCATTCGGGGCCTTTCAGGGAGTTCGGGTCCTTCTCGAGATCCGGTACGTCCCAGTCGCGTGCCACCTCCGCGCTGTCAGCGCCGGGCCGGGCGGGCCCCTTGCGCACGCTCGTCGGGGTCGCCGAGAAGCGTGGCGCGGGCGCGGGCTGGGTGATGCCGCCGTGGTCGGTGAAGGTGCCGCGGGCGGCGAGGTGCGGGTGGTGCGGGGCCTCGCGCAGGGACAGCACGGGCGCCACGCACGCGTCGGAGCCCTCGAAGACGGCCGTCCACTCGTCGCGCGTACGGGACTTGAAGCGCCCGGCGACCGCCTCGCGCAGCTCGCCCCAGCGGGTCCAGTCCCGGCGGGCGTCCGCGAAGTCCGGCAGGCCGATCAGGTCCAGGAACGCGTCGTAGAACTGCGGTTCCAGGGAGCCGACCGCCATGTACCTGCCGTCGGAGGTCTCGTAGGTGCCGTAGTACGGGCAGCCGCCGTCCAGCAGGTTGGCGGCCCGGCGGTCCTGCCAGCCGCCGGCGGCGACCATGGCGTGGATCATCGCGGTGAGGTGGGAGGTGCCGTCGACGATGGCGGCGTCCACGACCTGGCCGGTGCCGCACGCGCGCGCGTGGTGCAGGGCGGCCAGGACGCCGACGACCAGGTAGAGCGCGCCGCCCGCGTAGTCGCCGAGGAGGTTGGCGGGGACGCCGGGCGGGCGGCCGGGTTCGCCGATCATGCCGAGGGTGCCGGTCAGGGCGATGTAGGCGATGTCGTGCCCGGCGCGGTGGGCCAGCGGCCCCTCCTGGCCCCAGCCGGTCATCCGGCCGTAGACGAGCGCGGGGTTGCGCGCGTGGCAGTCCTCGGGGCCGACGCCGAGGCGCTCGGCGACGCCGGGGCGGAAGCCCTCGACCAGGATGTCGGCGCGTGCGGCGAGGTCGAGGACGCGGGCGGGGCCGTCGGCCGCCTTGAGGTCGACGATCACCGAGCGCTTGTTGCGGTTGGTGATGTCGTGGTCGGGCGGAATGGAGAGCCCGATGCCGCCGGGGCGGTCCACGCGGACGACGTCGGCGCCGAGGTCCGCGAGGAGCATCCCGGCGAACGGGCCGGGCCCGATCCCGGCCAGCTCCAGAACGCGCACGCCGGAGAGCGGGCCGTGCCCGGGCGTCGTTGCCGTTGTCATCCAGCCCCCATTGGCGTGACACAACTGATGTAACACCAGCGATGCTAAGAACGCGTCCCAGCGGACACAAGACCTGGCGAGCAAGCGCTTAGACATCTTTACCCCCCGGTAGATCGCTCCGTACACCTCACGCTAGCCTCGGCCACCGACAACGGCGCGTGCGGCGGGATCCAGGAGTGTCATGAGCAGGCTGAAAAGGACGGACCGTCCCTACGACATCGTGCTCTTCGGAGCGACCGGCTTCGTGGGGACGCTCACCGCGGAGTACCTGGCCGCGCACGCGCCGAAGGAGCTGCGCTGGGCGGTCGCGGGCCGCAGCGAGGACAGGCTGAGGGCGCTCGCCGAGCGGCTGCCGGGCAGTACGGAGATCGGCGTGCTCACCGCCGACGTCTCCGATCCTGCCTCCCTGCGCGCCCTCGCCGGGCACGCGCGCGTGGTGGCCACGACCGTGGGGCCGTACGTCCAGTACGGCGAGGAGCTGGTCGCCGCCTGCTCGGACACCGGCGCGGACTACCTCGACCTCACGGGGGAGCCGGAGTTCGTGGACCTGATGTACGTCCGGCACGACGCACGCGCGCGTGAGACGGGCTCACGGCTGGTGCACGCCTGCGGGTTCGACTCCATCCCGCACGACCTGGGGGCGTACTTCACGGTCCGTCAGCTGCCGGAGGGCGTACCGCTGACCGTGGACGGGTTCGTGACCGTGGACGCCACGTTCTCCGGCGGGACCCTCGCCTCCGCGCTCGGCCAGTTCGCACGCGGCCGGCAGATGATCGCCGCCGCGCGGGACCGCGGGCGGCACGAGCCGCGCCTGGTGGGGCGGCGGGCGACGGCACCGACCGGGACACCGCGGTACGCCCAGGAGATCGGCGCGTGGGCGCTGCCGCTGCCGACCATCGACGCGCAGATCGTGCGGCGCTCCGCGAAGGTCCTGGAGCGCTACGGGCCCGACTTCCGCTACCGCCACTACGCGGCCGTACGACGGCTGCCGATGGCGGTGGGCGGGGTCGCGGCCGTCGGCGCGCTGTTCGCCGCCGCCCAGGTGCCGCCGGCCCGGCGCTGGCTGTCGGACCGGCTCAAGCCCGGGGACGGGCCGAGCGCCGAGAAGCGGGCGAAGAGCTGGTTCTCGGTGCGGTTCGTCGGCGAGGGCGGCGGGCGACGGGTGTTCACCGAGGTCGCGGGCGGCGACCCCGGGTACGACGAGACGGCGAAGATGTTCGCCGAGTCGGCGCTGTCGCTGGCCTTCGACGACCTGCCGGAGACGGCGGGTCAGGTCACCACGGCGGTGGCGATGGGCGAGGCGCTGATCGAGCGGTTGCGGCGGGCCGGGATCACCTTCCGGGTGGCCGCCGACCGCTGACGGCACGCTAGAAGGACCACCCGGCCACCGTGTAGACCATGCCGACGATCCAGCCGACCCCCGCGAGCACGCCGAGGACCAGCGCGGCGGTCACGGCGCGCTCGACCGGGCGGTTCGGGTCCGTGAGGGGCTTGTGGGAGCGGTGGGTCATGCGGTGCGTCGTCATGGTGGACAGCCTGTCGGTGACGCGGGGACCCGCACATCCGTACAGATACTCAGACGACGTACTCAGACCCCCTGTTCACTCCCCCGCGCCGGTCGCCTCCCGCAACGCCCGCCGGCACAGCGCGTCCGCCCGCCGGGTCGTCTCCGGCAGCCGGTAGCGCGGGGTGAGCGCGAGCGTGTGCGCGCAGGCGTTGTCGAGGCCCACCCGGTGTCCGACGGACACGAAGACGGGCTTCACGGCCTCCCGTGTCCGCAGGGCCCGTCCCACCTCGTCCGCGCCCGCGCGCAGCGGCGACCAGGCACCGCGCCGGGCCCCGGGATCGTCGTAGGCGAAGGTGAACGGGTTCTTGGCGACCCCGATCGTCGGCAGGCCGGTGAGGACGCCGAGGTGGCTCGCGAGGCCGAAGCGGCGCGGGTGGGCGAGGCCGTAGCCGTCGCAGACGACCAGGCCGGGGGCGCAGGGCAGGGCGTCCAACGCGGCCAGCACCGTGGGGACTTCGCGGAAGGCGAGCAGTCCGGGCACGTACGGGAAGGAGATCCGGCCGACGGCGGTCGCCTCGGAGACCACGGCGAGCGAGGCCGCGTCCAGGACCACGGCGGCCGCCGCGACGACGTCCCGTTCGTCGTCGTAGGCGACGTCGACGCCGGTGACGTGCCCGGTGCCGGGCGGCGGGCCGGGCTCGTCCAGCACCACCCGCCCTCGCAACTCGTCCTGGACGGCACGGGCTTGTTCCAGGTGCTTGTACTCCCGCTCCACCACCGGCCGCTTCAGCTTCAGGCTCGGCGTGATCTCACCGTGCTCCACGTCCAGATCCCGCGGCAGCAACC
>NZ_JBEYVC010000272.1:0-9450 GCF_040643855.1 Streptomyces sp. NPDC047072
CCAGACCGCCGTCCGGCACGGTCCGCCCCGGCGCGGTCATCCCGGAGTCCCCGAGGAACGCCCGCCGCCCGATCTCCGCACGCCCTATCCGCACCTACACCGCCAAACGCGGGCCCGCGCACCGCCTCGCCGAGGAACTGGGCCTGCCCGTCGGCGCGGGCTGGCTGATCGGCTTCACCGCGCGGGACCTGTCCGCCCCCGAGGGCCGGGAGCGGGTGCGCGCCCTGCTGGCGACCGGCCCCGGGACCGAGTGCGTCCTGGACCTGGGCGCCACACTGCGCCAGATCGTCCTCCCCAAGGACCAGGTGCCCGACCGGCTCGACGAACTGACGCGCGGCGCGGACCCCGACCGGGCGCAGGCCGTGGTGGTCCGGGACTTCATCCGCGGTGACCTCGGCCTGATCACCCGCCGGTCCGGGACCGACCTGCTCGTCGAGTACACCCCCGACGGCCTGCTCGCCCTCAACCGCGGTACGGCGGGCGCGCGTTCCTTCGTCTTCCACGCGAGCGGAACGAGCGGCGAGGTGCCCCCCGGACTCGCCCCGCACCTGGAGCGCATGGCCGCCTTCACCAGCCGGATGCACGAGCGGTACGGCGACGCCACCGTGGAGTGGGTGTTCGCCGGCGGCGAGCCCCACTTCGTCGACTACTCCCTGCTCGCGGGGGACGAACTCACCGGCGAGCGCGGCACGTCGGTCTCCGCCGGCTCCGCGCGCGGACCGCTGCTCTCGCTCGCCGACGACGACCTGCTGGCCCGGCTCTCGGTCGGCCCCGCGGTGAGCGTGGACCGCAGCAAGGACGTCACCGAGCACACCGAGATCACCCGCCTGCTGGAGAAGATCCGGGCCATGCCCGCGCCTCCGGTGATCCGCGCCCGCCGCCCCTACGCGGTGCTGTCCGTCCTCATCGGCGCGGTGGCCGGCTTCGTCTTCGAGGAGGGATCCGTCCTGTGCCACCTCGCCATCCTGCTCCGCGAGGCCAAGGTCCCGGCCCTGGTGGCCCAGGACCTCGGCCCGTTGGTGGACGGCGCGGAGGCCGTGATCGGCGACGGCACCATCACCGTCGCCGGAAGGAGCGCCGACGATGAGCACTGAACGGACCGCCGCCCCGCCCCTCGACTCCCACGGCACCTGGATCGTGCTCGGCGGTGTGCACCTGCTCAACGGCAGCAAGCCCCGCACGGACGCCGATCCGGTCGTCCTCGTGCGGGTGGACCCCTTGGAGGAGACCAGGCCGAGTACCACCGTGGTCGTGCGCTGGGCGGAACTCGGCACCTGCGAGGCCGACGTCCTCACCGCCGCCGGCCGCCCCCTGGGCGCGATCACGGCCGACGGTGCGGAGCTGTTCGAGGACGGCTTCGCGGGACCCGGCCTGCGCCCCCTGGTCGGCTCCGCGGGCTCGGCCCTGGTCCCGCTCTGCTACCTGTCGGAGCATCCCGGCGGCGGCTACCACGTCTACGCCCAGATCCGCGCCCACGCCGAGGACGCCTGCTTCGTCCGCACCACCCCCGAGCCGGTCGGCCACGGCCGGGTCGAGCAACTCCACTGGCTGGAACCGATGGTGACGGCCCATCAGCGTCACGAGCTGATGCTCGGCAACCACCACCTCTACTTCCGCAACCACTTCAAGGGCACGGAACTGGAGTACAAGTACACCCTCGACCCGGCCCCCGACATCTGGGAGGCCGGCATGGAGGTCCTGCGGGCGCTCAGGGCCGGCGAACTCCCCGGCTGCCGGCCGGAGTACCGCGAGGACTTCCAGATCTGGTACTACGACAACCACCTCTTCGACGTCCTCGCCCCGGAGTCCGAGCGCGGCTACGCCTCCTTCATCCCCTCCACCGACGGCCGCAACATCCTCAAGCGCAAGTGGTTCGCCGAGGACTCCTTCGCCCGCCGGGAGGAACTCACCCACGGCGTCGACCTCGCCCCCGACGGCTACGCCGACCACCTCGAAACCGAACTCGGCCTGAGCGTCCGGGCGTTGCCGCCCTTCCGCAGGGTCCGCTACGACGTGCAGTGCGAGTCGCTGCGCACCGGCCACGTCTACGGCATCTTCTTCGACCACTGCCGTCTCCTCGACGATCCGGAGGTCGTCCTCTCCCAGTGCGAGGTGGAGTACCTGCGCTCCCGCAACCTCGTCGCGCACGAGGAGGGCGAGGTCGTCGCCGAGATGGACCGGGTCGACGCCTGGGTGCGCGAGTTCCTCGCCGAGCGCGGCTGGGCCAAGGAGCGCTCCTTCTACTCCAAGCGCAGCTTCCTGCGGGACGTCGTCGACCTCCGGCCCGACCTGGAGCCCGTCCGGCCCGACCTGGAGCCCGGACGGTGACGGTCTACTGGCTGGTCTGGGACGCGGCCGCGTACTGGATCGTCGACCGGCTCGTCGCCGAGGGCGCGCTGCCGCACACCGCCCGGCTGCGGGCCGCCGGCGTCAGCGCCGCCGCCCGGCCGCCGGCCCCCAACTGCCAGACCCCGCCCTCCCTGGCCACCCTCTTCACCGGCACCTGGCCGGAGCGGCACGGCGTCACCGGCTTCCGGATCCCCGGCACCGGCGGCCCGGTCGAGGAGTCCGCGGCGGCCTTCGCCCCGGGACGCTGCGCCGCGCCGACGGTCTGGCGGACGGCCGCGGAGGCCGGCTTGCGCACCGCCGCCGTGCACGTCCCGTGGACCATCGGCGCGGACGGCGAGGCGGAACCGGGCGTCGACGTGGCGGTGGAGGCCTACGGCGACCGCATCGACCGACAGGCGGCGCTGCCGCTCACCGGCCGCCGGGAGAGCTTCCCTGTCGGCCCCCACACGCTTGAGGTGACCCGCAGGGGCCGCCGTGTTCACGTCTCCTGCGGCGACCGTTCCGTGACGGTGGAAGACGAGTGGCGGCCCTTGCGGCTGGGCCGGGACAGCGGTGTCTGGCTGCGCCCGGTCGAGACCGGGGGACGGCTGCTCCTGCTGCGGACCGGTGCCTGGCGGCCCCGGGTCGTGGGACCCGACCGGACGCTCGCCGAGGCGGTCGCCCGAGGGCTGCCGGTCTTCGCCGGGGAGGGCATCGGCCCCAGCTACCGTGCCGGGCTGCTCGGCCCCCGGCTGGTGGACGGCGGGGACGGCACCGCGGAGGACCTCTTCCTGTCCTCCGTGGCCCGCGTCCACGACTCGTTCGAGATCCCGGCACGGGCCGTCCTGCGCCATCACCACGCCGACCTGGTCGTGATCTACCTCCCCAGCACCGACGACCTCGGCCATGAGCTCATCGGCTGGTGCGACCCCAAGAGCGCCGCCCACCGCCCCGACGTCGACGACCGCGTCTGGGCCCGGGTCCGCACCTGCTACGGCTGGGCCGACCGGCTGCTCGGCGCGGTCCTCGACCGGGCGGGTGCCGAGGACACGGTGCTGCTCGGCGCGGACCACGGCATCGCCGGCACCGCCTGGGTCGTCCACCCCAACGAGGCACTCGTCGCCGCCGGTCTCGCCGCCCGCTCCGCCGACGGCACCCTCGACCCCCGCCGCTCCTCGGTGATCTACCACCCGGCCGACAACGGCTCCCTGTGGGTCAACCACCAGGACCTGCCCGGCGGTTCGGAGCCCCGTACCGCCGCCCCCGACCTGCTCGACCGCGCCGAGGCCGCCCTGCGCGCCCTGACCGCACCCACCGGAAGCCCCCTCGTCACCGGTTGCGCGCGCTCGCCCGGCACCGACCCGGACCTGGTCCGCCATGTGCTCTTCGAACCCGACTGCCTGCCCACGGCCGCCCTGCGCCCCGATCGCGCGGCCGTCGTCCCCGCCCACAAGCCGGGCGCCCACATCACCAACAACGGCGACCCCCGGCTGCACGCGGTGTTCGCCGCCCGCGGCCCCGGCCTGCCGCCCGGCACCGACCTCGGCGTCGTCGACAACACCCTCCCCGCCCAGATCGCCCTGCGCCAACTCGGCCGTACCCGACCCGACTCCCTTGCGAGGCGCGTGTGCACCGCTACATGAACTTCCTCGACACCACCCTGCACCTGGACATCGACGGCGAGGCCGAGAAGTCCTTCGAGCCGGTCGCGCGATTCTTCCGGCACACCCTGGCCGACCAGCCGCTCAACGAACCCGCCTTCCACCTCACCTTCGTCCCCTACGACCCGGAGGCCCGGCCCCCGACCGGCCGTCCCGCGGTGATCCGGCAGAGCACCGCCCCGGAGTTCACCTTCCACGCCCTCCTCTCCCGCACCGGCGACCGGCGCGTCTACGCCAACGAGCACACCCGGCTGGACGTCCCGGTAGACGCCCGGACCGACCGGCGCTTCGAGGTCGGCATCACCGACGGCTCCGTGTGCCAACTGATGGACTTCCTCAGGGACTTGATCATCCGCACCGAGGAGACCCGCGGCACGGTCGTGCTGCACGCCTCCGGGGTCCGCCGCGACGGCCTCGCCTACGCCATCGCCGGACCGAAGGGCGCGGGCAAGACCACCACCCTGGTCTCCGTGCTCAGCCGCCCCGGCTGGCAGTACCTCACCGGCGACAAGCTGTTCTGCCGCATCGAGGACGGCGGCATCACCGCCACCCCCTGGCGCGACTACCCGTACGTCGGCGCCGGCACCGTGCGCGAACACCCGCAGCTCGTCGACTGGGTGCGCACCCACACCGGCCTCGACCCGGCCGAACTCCCCGACCGCAGAAAGCTGTTGCTGGACGCGGACGCCTTCGAGGCATGGCTCGGCTCGGAGTTCACGCCCGAGCCGCACCGGCTCGCCGGGATCCTGCTCCCCGAGGTCCGCCCCGGCATGCCGTACGCCGTCGAACCGGTCGAGGAGGAACCGGAGCGGTGGATGGAGCTCAACCGGATCGTCGACCGGGCCGTCGACACCACCTTCTTCGGCTGGCAGCACTATCTCGTCCCCGACTACGCGGCCTTCTACCGCACGCTCTCCGCGATGCGCCCCCATCTCGCCGGCCTCGCCATGCTCCGGCTGACCGGCACGCTCGACGTCGACCTCGACGCGGCGCTCGCGAGCGCCTCATGACAGGGCGTCAGATACGCGTCGCGATCGTCGGACACTCCGGCAGCGGCAAGTCCACCTGCGCGGCCACCCTGCGCGAGTACGCCACCGAGCAGGGCATCGGCTTCGCCCGGATCCCGCTGGCCCGTCCGCTGTACGAACTCCAGGAC
Source organism: Streptomyces sp. NPDC047072 (assembly GCF_040643855.1). Taxonomy (NCBI): domain Bacteria; kingdom Bacillati; phylum Actinomycetota; class Actinomycetes; order Kitasatosporales; family Streptomycetaceae; genus Streptomyces; species Streptomyces sp. NPDC047072. The sequence continues at coordinate 5,146 of NZ_JBEYVC010000272.1, forward strand.
CGGGTCTACACCACCGCCGGCACCCCGCTCGGGGCGGGCGCCCAGGACCAGGTGCTGATGGAGGACCTGGCGGGCCACCTGCGCCGGCTCAACCCCCGTGCCCTGGTGGACGACTTCGCCGCCCGGCTCGCCGACTGCACGGCCGGGCTCGTCGTCAACGACGACCTCCGTGACCCCTTCGTCGACGCCCCCGCCCTGCGCGAGCTGGGCTTCCGGATCCTGCGCGTCACCTGCGACGAGCGGCTGCGCCTGGCCCGGCTCGCCGACCGCGCCGACCTCACCCGCGCCGACGGCTCCACCCGCGCCCTCGACCTGATCGAGCCGGACGCGGTCATCGACAACAGCGGCGACCTCGCCGCCTACCGTACGGCGATCCACGCCACCGTCCCCACCCTGCAAGGGAGTTACCGGCCGTGATCCTGACCGGTCCCGAGATCGCCCAGGCGGTGGCCGCGGGCGACCTCCACATCGACGACTTCGACCCGGCCCGGCTCGAACCCAACTCCTACGGCTTCCGGCTCGGCCCCGAACTCCTCGTCTACGACCGGGAGACACTGGACAGCCGCCGTGCCCCCGGCTCCCGGAGCCTCGCGATGGGCGCTGGCGGGGTCGTCCTGGAACCCGGCCGGTTCTACCTCGGCAGCACCATGGAGGCCATGGGCAGCCCGCACTACGCGGCCACCCTCTACGCCCGCCGCTCCGTCTCCACGCTCGGCGTGTGGATCCAGTTCTCGGCCCCGCTCGGCCACAGCGGCGCCGTCTTCCCCTGGACCCTGGAGATCACCGTGGCGAGCCCGGTCCGGCTCTATCCCGGGATGCTCATCGGCAAGCTCGCCTTCTGGGCCATGCAGGGCAGCCCGCTCCTCTACGACGGCAAGTACACCGGCTCCACCGCCGCGGTCGCCTCCCGGCTCAGCGAGGACCTGGTCACCGTCCCCACGGACGGGGGCGCGTGACATGACGTCAGGTGAACGGTTCGTCGGCATCGACGAACTGCGCGAACTCTCCCGCCGCAGTCCCGTACGGGCCACGCTCGCCATCGCCCGGCAGTGGGCCGTGATCGGCGCGGCCGCGGCGGGCGCGGTGTACGGGGACCGCTGGTACGGCTACCTGGTGGCGATCGTGGTCGTCGCGACCCGCCAGCACGCGCTCGCGGTGCTCATGCACGACGGCGCCCACCGCCTCCTGTACGCCGACCGTCGCGTCAACGACCTGGTCAGCGATCTCCTCCTGGCCTTCCCGCTGTTCATCAGCACCGCCCTGTACCGGCGCCACCACCTCGAACACCACCGTTACCTCAACACCGACCGCGACCCGGACTACGACCCGACGGCGATCGAGAACACCACCCGCGACTGGGTCCGCCTGTTCGCCGCCGACGCGGTCGCCCTCAACATCGTCAAGACCGTCGGCACCCTGGACCAGTTCTCGCTCCTCCCGGTCCTGCGCGGGGACCGGGGCGTGGCCCGCGCCATGGGCCGCGCGCGGTGCGTTCTCTTCCTCGCCGGGCTCGCGGTCCTTACGGCCGTCCTGGTCGTCACCGGCTGGTGGCTGCCGTATCTGCTCCTGTGGATCGTGCCGATGATCACCGCGCTGAGCATGATCCTGCGGCTGCGGGACATGGCCGAGCACGTGGGCTGCGACGAGGACGCGGGGATCGGCGGCACCCGCTCGGTGCTCGCCGGAGCGGTGGAGCGCGCCCTGTTCTCCCCGTGCCGGATCAACTACCACCTGGCCCACCACCTCTATCCCAGCGTGCCCTGCTACAACCTGGGCGCCCTGCACCGCCGGCTCATGGAGAACCAGGCCGTGCGCGAGAAGGCCCGGATCTCGCACTCCTACCTGTTCGGCCGTTCCAGCGTGCTGCGGCATGTCGCCGAGGCCCGCGCCCTGCGGTACGCCGCCCCCGCCCCCACGCCCGCCCCCACGGAACAAGGAGCCGCCTGATGGCCCTCACGCCCGAGACCCGCCTCGGCCATGTCGACGCCTTCCTGGCCGCGCGCGGACTGACCCCCGACGGGCTCGAACGGCTCCTGAGCGGCCGTACCGGAGCGGCCCGGCACTTCCTGCTCACCAGCTCGCCCACCCACGGACTCGCCAACGCCACCAGCGACATCGACTTCATCAGGATCCAGACCGAGCCGATGGCGGGCGCCCGGATGGCGACGCAGCTCTTCGAGGGCCCCGACCACCTGGAATCCATCTCCTTCTCGGAGGAGGAGGCAGAGGCGGCCTTCGCCGACCTGCGGGCCCTGGCGGACGCGACACCCCGCGAGGCGGTCCGTGCCCACCGCGGCTGGGACAAGCGGCACGAACTGCGCCGCAAGTACCTGGAGCGGATGGTCAACGGCGTCTCCCTGGACCGGACCCTGCCCTATCTCGACCACCTGCCCGACCTCGCCCGGCTGTGGAAGTGGTCCTCCCTGCACACCGCGTCCGAACAGGTGCTGTTCCTGTCCCTCGCCGAGGCGGCGGGGGAGCGGCGCGGCCGGGTGGGCTACGCGGTCAACGCCCTGCTGTACCTGATGGACGCCGTCCTCTCGCACCATCTCGACGTCTACTCCAACCGCAAGTGGTTCCTGCTGAGGTGGACCCGCTTCCGGGCGCGGGAGGGATCAACTCCCTTGGTGGCGGTGGTGGATGCCCTTCGCACACCCGTGTCCGAAGCACTGGCCGGGAAGGACGTCGGCCCCCTCGCCCCGCTCTTCCTCGACCTGCTCACCGAGGTCCACGCCGTGGCCGGAGAAGGCCGGACCCCGACGCTCACCGTGACGCACGCCGACGGTCTCGTACGGCGCCGCTTCCTGCCCGGCGCCGACATGCTGCTCGGTGCGAGCACTGCCTTCCTCGGCCAAGTCCCGCTCCCCGAGGGCGAGATCGGCTTCACCGGCTTCGACGCCCCCGCCGACCTGCTGCGCGCCGCCCGCGTCGGCGCCGTGACCCTGCTGCCCGCCGCCTGACCGAGACACCCGAGGAGCCCGATGCAACCCGCCCTCTTCCCCGGCGTCCGCGCCGGCCGCGGCCTGCCCCCCGAGACCGCCGTCCGGGCCTGGGCGACCGCGGCCTGGCTGATGCAGGTCGACGGCCGCGCCTACGTCGAGGACCTGGACGGCGGCGCGGAACAGCCGCAGCTGCGCCAGGTCGTCAAACTCCGGCTGCTGGAGCTGCTCGCCGAGATCGACATCCGGCTGACCGGCGCCGAGCCCGCGGGGGAGGGGCACCTGCTCGCCCTCGCCCTGGAGTACGGACTGCACGAGGTCTGCACGGCCACCGGCCCCGAGCTGGCCCAACTCTTCGACCTGGACCAGGAGTTCGGCGGCGATCTCGCCGACGACGCCGGAGTGCGCGAGCTGTGGAACGCGCTCTGCGAAGCCTTCCCCGGACAGATCCCCGACCCGCTGGTGGCCAGCGGTCAGGGCGAGGTCCTGCGGGCGCTGCGCGACTGGTCGAAACTGTGCACCGCCGCCGGGACGGACGCGGCGTTCCTCGAACCCTTCCTCAAGGACGCCTGAGATGGGCTTCGTCGAACGCTACGGCGCCGCCTTCGGCCGCTCCAAGGCCCTGCTGCTGCGCATGTCCGGCCTGCTCGCCGGGGAGCGGGAGGCCCAGGGCGCCTGGATCACCGACACCACCGGGCGGCGCTGGCTCGACCTCGGTTCCTTCGGCGTCCACCTGATCGGCCACCGCCACCCCGAGGTCGTCGCGGTGGCCCGCGACCAGCTGGACCTGATGGGCCTGTCCGGGAAGATCCTCGGCAACGCCGAGGCAACTCGTGGTGCCGAAGCCCTGATCGACATCGCGCCACCCGGCCTCGACCAGGTCGCTTTCGCCAACAGCGGTGCCGAAGCGGTGGAGATGGCCATGAAGACGGCCGCACTCGCCACCAACCGCACCGAGTTCGCCGCCCTGCGCGGCTCCTACCACGGCAAGACCGCGGGCGCCCTGCACCTGTCCGACACCTACGCCGTGCGCTCTCCGCTGCCGCTCACGGCGAAGGTCCACTTCCTGGACCCGGCGGACCTCGACCGGGCCCGCGAGGTACTCGCCGGCGAAACGGTCGCCGCGCTCTTCGCCGAACCCGTGCGCGGCGAGGGCGGCGTGCTGCCCGTCGACGCCGAACACCTCACCGCCCTGCGGACGTTGTGCCACGAGACCGGCACCCTCTTCGCCCTGGACGAGATCCAGACCGGCCTCGGCCGCTGCGGCACCCTGTGGCGCTCGGCCGCCGACTGCCCGCCCGACCTCCTCCTGGTCGGCAAGGTGCTCGGCGGCGGCCTGGTCCCGACGGCCGCTGCCCCGCGGGGG
>NZ_JBEYVC010000273.1:0-9262 GCF_040643855.1 Streptomyces sp. NPDC047072
CGGCCCCGCGCTCCTCGACGCCCTCGGCCGCCTCTTGCAGACCGGTCTCGTCGCCGCCGGCGTGGCCGTCGTGTGGGTGGTCTGCCGCCGGGGCCGCAGCGAACGGCACCTCGACCGGGTACTGGACGAGCGTCTCGTACGACGCCTGCCGCTCGCCGCGTTCCTCCTGCTCGCCCTCGCCGCGGTGTACGCCGGGTGGGAGCGGCCCGGCTGGCATTCCACCGGGCGCCTCTCCGGAGATCTCACCTTCGGCGGCATCGCCCTTGTCCAGGGGCTGCTGGTGCTCGCCCTCGCCGTGGCCGCCCACCAGCTGTACCGCACGCACCCCGACCCCCGCTCCGCGATGCGCGGCCTCGGCGGACCCGCCGTGGCGACGCTGGCCTGCGCCCTGGGCGGCGTGATGTCCGGCGGTGTGTCGCAGCGGGTCGCGGACTGGCTGGACGGCACCCGCACGAGCATCCCCGGCCCTCCGGTCCTGCTGACCTGGCAGGCGTCCGTGATCCCCCTGGTGCTCGTCGTGGTCCTCGTCCACTGCGGGTGGCTGGGCCGCCGGGCCTGGCAGGCGAGCCGGGCCCAGCTCGCTGCGGTCGACGCCGAGTATCCCGACGAGCCCAAGGACCCGGCCCGCACCCGCCGTATCTCCCGGACCCGCGCCATGGCCGCCCTGACCGACCGCGGACCCCGGCTGCTCGGGGTGACCTCCGCCAGCACCCTGATCCTCGGCGCCGGAGCCCTGGTCGGCGCTCTGACCAGCCACAAGGCACCGGCCGAGGCCGCCGAGGGGACGTACGCCTTCGTCCGAAGCGCCGCGGCGACCGGGCAGGCGCTCGGCTCCTGGCTGATCGGCCTCGGCTTCCTCCTCTTCGTCACCTGGGGCCGCCGCGCCTACAAGGACCCCTCCGCCCGCCGCACCATCGGCATCCTCTGGGACGTCGGCACCTTCTGGCCGCGTGCCGCCCACCCCTTCGCCCCGCCCTGCTACGCCGAGCGCGCGGTGCCCGACCTGACCTGGCGCATCGCCGCCTGGACCCGCGCCACGGGCGGCCGGCTCGTGATCTCCGGGCACTCCCAGGGCAGCGTCCTCGCGGCGGCCGCGGCCTGGCAGCTCCAGCCCTCGGTCCGCGGCCGGGTCGCCCTGCTGACCTACGGCTCCCCGCTGGAGCGCCTCTACGGCCGCTGGTTCCCGGCCCACTTCGGCCCGGCCGCGCTCTCCGCCCTGCACCACGACGTGGACTGCTGGCGCAACCTCTACCGGCTCACCGACCCCATCGGCGGCCCGGTCCGGCTGCCCGGCGACTGCGGCCCCGAGGTGGACCACGAGCCGCTCAAGGACCCCCTCGCCTACGGCCGTACCGAGCGGCACCCGCTGCCCGCGCCGATCCTCGGCCACTCCGACTACCAGGCGGACCCGGTCTTCGCCGAGGAACGGGCCCGGCTGCTGGCCCGGCTCCAGCCGGAGGTGCCGGCCCCGCGCTCTCAGGGGGAGTCGGGCAGGTCCTCGGCGTAGAGCAGGGTCAGATCGTCGTGGGAGGGGTCCTCGACCTGGGCGACCCGGCTCGCGTGCTTCTCCACCATCGCCTCGAAGGTCTGGCGGGCGGTCCGGCCGTTGCCGAACGCCGGGCCCTTCGGCATGTCCGTGAAGTACTTCTGCAGCGCCTCACCGGTGCCCTGGGCCAGCCGGTACTCGTGCTCCTCGGCCTGTTGTCCGACGATCCGAAGGAGCTCCACCGGCGTGTAGTCGCTGAAGGTGATGGTCCGTGAGAAGCGGGAGGCGACACCCGGGTTGACGGAGAGGAAGCGCTCCATCTCGGCCGTGTAGCCCGCGACGATCACGACCACCGCGTCCCGGTGGTCCTCCATCAGCTTCACCAGCGTGTCGATGGCCTCCTTGCCGAAGTCCCGGCCCGAGTCCTCCGGCGACAGCGCGTACGCCTCGTCGATGAACAGCACCCCGCCGCGCGCCTTGTCGAAGGCCTCCTGGGTGCGGATCGCCGTGGAGCCGATGTGCTCGCCGACCAGGTCGACCCGGGACACCTCGACGAGATGGCCCTTCTCCAGGACGCCGAGCGAGGCGAGGATCTCGCCGTAGAGCCGGGCCACGGTCGTCTTGCCGGTGCCGGGGGAGCCCGTGAACACCAGATGACGCTTGACGGAGGCGGCCTTGAGACCGGCCTGCTGCCTTCTGCGGCCCACCTCGATCATGTCGGTGAGCGCCCGCACCTCGCGCTTGACGCTGTCCAGGCCCACGAGCGCGTCCAGTTCACCCAGGACGGCCTTGGAGGTGCGGGACGGGTTCTCGGGCTCCACGGCGGCGGCCGGCGGCTCCGGCTCGGTGCCGCGCTGCCCGGGGATGGAGCCCAGCAGGGTCGGCGTCCGGGAGACAGTCTGCACGGCCGTCTCGACGGCCGGCGGAGGGGTGAGGCTCCCGCTCTCGTCGCTCGTGCAGTCCTCGACGACGGGGCCCGCGCCGGGCGCCGCGTCCGGACCGGCGTCCGCGAACTCGTAGCCCCCGCGCGCGCACCGCTCGGTCCGGCACTTCCTGAGCGTCGAACGGCTGCCGTCTATCACGTGGAAGCCGTAGCCGCCGCTGCCCGTCACCCGGCAGCCCAGGAAACTGCCCCGGCCGCCCGCCGAGACGTAGAACCCGGCCTCCGCCGGGGAGGTGACCGTGCACCGCTCGATCGTCGGGTCCGCGCCCTTGGTGACGATCACGCCGGTCTGGGTGGCGTCCACGGTGCAGTTGTTGAGGGTTCCGCCGCTGCCGTGGTCACGGAACCAGGCGCCCGTCGCCGCCTCCCGGATCCGGCAGTCGTCGAGCTGGGCGGTGGCGCCGTCGCTCACCGACACGGCGGTGTTGCGGACCTGGGAGATGTCGCTGTCGACGACGTCCGCGCGGGAGCCGCGGTCCAGGACGAACAGCGCGTCCGGCACGTCGTGCACCCGGCAGGAGTCCAGCACCGCGGTGGCGCCGTCGCTGACCCAGACCGCCGGGTAGTCGCCCGTGCTGTCGAAGATCTCGCACTGGTTGGCGTCCACGCGGGTGCCCGGGTCCCACACCGACAGGCCGTTGCGCCCGAACTGACGGACCGTCGTGCGGGTGAGCGTCAGGACGGAGCGGGACCGCAGGTCGACCGCGTTCTCCGGGATGTCGTGGATACGGCAGTCGGCCAGGGTCAGCACCGCGTCCGTGTCGAGCGTGACGCCGTCGGCGGTGGTGCGGTGCACGGCGCAGTCCGTGAGGTGGGCGGCGGCCCGGGCGGTGACCTGGACGCCGCTGCCGCGCACCTCGTAGACCTCGCAACCCACCGCCTCCAGCGTGGAGTTCTCGCCGGTGGCCGACAGGCCCGCGCCCGAGGTGTGGTGGACCCGGCAGCGCTCCAGCCGGGGATGGGCACCGCCGCGCACCGCGACGCCGGACTGCCCGGCCGCCACGACCTCGCACTCCTCGAACACCCCGCCCGCGCCGTCCAGTACGGCGATCCCGACGCCCGCCGGGTTGTCCACGGTGCACCGGCGCACGGACGGCCGGGCGCCGCCGCGCACCTCGATGCCGGCCGCGGAGCGGGTCACGACCCGGATGTCGGTGAGCTCCGGGGTGCCCTCCTCGACGAGCAGGGCGGGGGCGGTCGCGTCCTGGCCCTCCACATGCAGGTCCTGGACCACCGCCGAGGCCCGCACGGTCAGCGGCACCCCGTCCAAGGGGGCGATGCGCACGGAGCCCGGCGAGCCCTCGGGGCCGCGCAGGGTGACCGAGCGCTGCACCACGAGGTTCTCCCGGTAGGTGCCGGGCGCGACGGTGAGGACATCGCCCTCGGCCGCGGCCTCCAGGGCGGCGGCGAGCGAAGCGTACTCACCTGTGCGGCGCCGCCACCTCGATGTGCCGGTGTGCGTCACCTGGACCGTGCCCTGTGCCATGGCGGTGCTCTGCCCCCACCTCGTAGTACGCGGGTTTGTGCTGCCGAGGAACTTCGGCCGGTCCACCGTAGCGTGCGCGCGGCCGGTGGGTTGACCAGAGCTGCAAGGCCGTCAGCTGCCGGTGCCGGTGCGGCCCCAGTCCGGGCCCGCGCTGTCCCATGCCTGGTCCCAACGGGCGTACCGGCGACGGACCATGCGCCACACGGCGAGCCGCCTGCCGCCCTCCAGCAGCCCCGCGGTCAGCAGGGCGGCGCCGATGCCGGCGAGGACCGCGTGGGTGGTCGCGGTGGCGGAGTCCAGGGGCCGGGCGGCTATGCGGCCGTGCAGGTCGGTCCAGAGCGCGAAATGGTCGCCGCGGTGCGGAGAGCGGAGCTCGGCCAGGACCGTGCCCTGCTGACTGGTGCCGTCCGGGCCGGTCCAGTCGGCCAGCACCCGGCTGCGCAGATCCCGTCCCGTGGCGGACTCGGGGTCGGCGTCCAGCGGGGAGCGGTCCAGCTTGCGGATCACGGTCGCCGTCACCTGCCGGCGGGAGTCCTGCTGCTCGCGGACCGAGCGCTGCAGGGCGTCCTGGGCGACACCTCCCACGACCGACCCGATCACCGGAGCGACGACCAGGATCAGCACCAGGGCCGCGAGAGCCAGCCAGGCCTCCGCGAGATCGGTCCCGCGGCGCAGCGGATTGCGCCGCCACCGCCACAGCCCACTGATCGCTCGCACCGTCCGCACCCCCTTCCCGCTCCGTGATAACCCCCTGCCGAGGCGTTCACGTGCCGGTCCGGCCCAAGAGAGAGCGAAATCACCTGTGCCGGGGCCTCTCATGAACTCCTCATGTAGGCCAACGCCCGGTCTGCGGGCAGCGTTCCCGGTTTCGGCGTCCGGACGGGTCTTTGGCGGATCTTCGTCCATCCGGCAGGGGATCTTCCTCTAGCCGAGGACCGTGACCGGGTCACCGACCCGGATCGTGCCCCGGGACTCGGGCACCAGGTTCTGTCCGAAGACGAGCTTGTTGCCGATGCGGCGGGAACGGCCCAGGGTGTACAGCGGTTCCTTGCCGCGATCGGCCGTGGCCTGGTCGGTGGTGGTCACCACGCACCGCCCGCACATCTTCGCCACACGGAAGGCGACGTCACCGATCGCGATGCGCGACCAGTCGTCCTCCGCCCAGGCGGCGGTACCCTCCACCACGACGTTCGGCCGGAAACGGTTCATGGGCAGGGGGCCGTCCGACGCGTGCGGGCCCTCGGAGATCAGGGAGTTGAGAGCGTCGAGGGAGGCCGTGGAGGCGAGCAGCAGCGGAAAACCGTCGGCGAAGGTGACCGTCTCACCGGGCCGCGCGTACTCGGGGTCCACGGGACGGCGGGCGGCGGGGTCGTCCATGTGCACCAGGCGCGCTCCGATGCCCAGGTACGCACTGCACCAGGCGTGCGCCGCCGGACCGGCTGCGGGTACGCCCTCGACCTTGTCCCGGAAGATCTCCGTGGTGACGGTGGTGTCCGGCACGGGAACGGACACGGTCAGCGGATCCATGCCGGGCGCGGACAAGCGAACGCCGCCGCCGGGCAAGGGCTCGGCGGCGGCCAGCGCGAGGCGCGGCTGCTGACGCTGGGTGACGACCTTTCCCCCGTCGTCGATCAGCATCCAGCGGCGGTCTCCGGCCAGCCCCCAGGGCTCCACCTCGGCCTGCCGGGGCGCCTGGCCCCGGACGGCCTTGACCGGATACACGTGAATCGACAGCAGCTGCGCATTCCCCATGAGGCCATCGTGCCAGGCGGCGCCGACAGCCCCGGAGGGGCGTCAGTACCCGCGGTACTGCTGGTTGTTGTACGGGTCCTGGTAGGGAGCCGGGGTCGGGCGCGGAGCCGCGGGGCGCATCGCCTCGTAGCCGGTGTTCATGCCGGGCACCGCCGGGCGTGGCTGCTGCTGCGGCCCGGGGTACCCGCGCGGCGCGGCGGCCTGCTGCGGGATGTACGCGGCGGGCGCCTGCTGCAGCGGCGAGGGCTGCTGCGCCTGCGGATAGCCGTAGGAGGACTGGGAGGGGCCCGCGGGAAGGGCGGGCAGGGCGGACGGCAGCGCGGGGAGGTTGCTCACCGGCATGTCGTACGCGGCGGGGACCCGGATCGGGGCGATCTGCGGGGTGCCCCGCTCGGCCACGAGCTTGTCGTAGATCGGGGTGTCCGGGAAGGCGGAGTAGTAGCCGCCGCCGTACGTGGAGCGGGGGGAGGTCATGGCACATAAGTTAAGCCCACGATGTGCTGGTTGGGGAGACTGAAAAGAGGGTTGTTTTCCGTGTCTGGCGTGACTCCCGATCCCCAATGCGAGCGAACTCGGCAAAAAGGGGCGACACTCGTGGTCGAGCTTGTGTACAGGCCGAGTTCCGAGCGGGTTACCGGCGGTTGATCACCGGGTTCCTGTGTGGGGCAGGGGAGTTCACCGTAGAGGCGAATAGGTCGGTCGGGTAAAACCGGAGGGGCCGCCGGGACGCGTCCTGGCCTGCCGACATCCGATGGAGGCGGACATGTCAATGTCGAAAGGTTCGAACGCCCCGGTGCCCACGACGGCGCTGCGCGTCGAGTTGGGATGGCGCTCGGGACCGGGGGTGCCCGATGCGGACGCCTCGGCACTGCTGCTCGTCGGCGGAAAGGTCCGCTCCGACGCCGACTTCGTCTTCTACAACCAGCCCGGACACTCCTCCGGAGCGGTCCGCCACGAGGGCAAGCGCACCGAGGGCGGCCGGGTCACCGACACGCTCCTGGTCGACCTCGCGCGCGTGGAGCCCGCCGTGGAGACCGTCGTCCTGGCCGCCTCCGCGGACGGCGGCACCTTCGCGCAGGTCCCCGATCTCTCTATCGAGGTCCGTGATGCCGCACACGGAACGGTGGCCGCGCGCTTCGACAGTACGGGCGCCACCGTAGAAACCGCTTTCGTTCTGGGGGAGTTCTATCGGCGCCAGGGCGCTTGGAAATTCCGGGCCGTCGGTCAGGGATACGACAGCGGACTGGAAGGGCTTGCTACGGATTTCGGTATCACCGTGGACGAGCCCCAACAGGCCGCGCCCGCCCCCGCGCAACCCGTCCGCCTCAGCAAGGTCACGCTCACCAAGGCGGCGCCCTCCGTCTCCCTCACCAAACAGGGCGGCGCCTCCGGCGCGATGCGCGTGAACCTCAACTGGCAGGTGCGCAAACAGTTCTCGGGTTGGGCCGGCAAGCGCGGCCGCGCCACCGCCATGCACACGGACCTCGACCTCGACCTGTGCGCCCTCTACGAACTCGCCGACGGCAGGAAGGGAGTCGTCCAGGCGCTCGGCAACGCCTATGGCGCGCTGCACCAGCCGCCGTACATCCACCTCGACGGCGACGACCGCACCGGAGCCCTCGCGAGCGGCGAGAACCTCACCGTCAACCTGGACCACCAGCGCGACTTCCGGCGCATCCTCGTCTTCGTGACCATCTACGAGGGCGCGCGCTCCTTCGCCGACCTGCACGCCACGGTCACCCTCAGCCCGCAGCACGGCGCGCCCGTCGAGTTCTCCCTCGACGAGTGCACCGTGCCCTCGACGGTGTGCGCGCTGGCCCTGATCACCAACACCGGGAACGACCTCGTGGTCCAGCGTGAGGCCCGCTACCTCGTGCCGGACCGCGGGGTGAGCCCGCAGCGGACCGTCGACCAGGTCTACGGCTGGGGCATGAACTGGACGCCCGGCCGCAAGTAGGCGCTCAGCTCTCGTCCCCGACGACGGTCTCCGGGCGCGCGTAGGTGCGGCCCTTCCAGGCCGCGCCGCGTCCCCGGTAGTGCTGCACGGCCGAGTCGACCGTCATCAGGAGGTACAGGAAAGCGGTGAACGGCAGCAAGGGAGCGAGCCAGAGCGGTTGCCGGTAGTAGCGGAGCATGGGCAGGTACGTTCCGGCCATGATCAGCCAGGCCGTGGCGCCGAGGACCGCTGCCGCCGCCGACCCGGTGACCGGTCCCGCCAGTACGGCCACGGGCGGCACCAGATAGACCAGTGCAAGTCCGACGACCGTGCCGAGCAGCAGCAGAGGGTTGTGCCGCAGCTGGGCGTACGCGCTGCGCGACACCATCCGCCACAGGTCGCGCAGCGCGGGATAGGGACGCACGCTGTCCACCCGCTCGGCCAGTCCCAGCCAGATGTGCCCGCCGACGCTCTTGACGGCCCGCGCGAGGGCCACGTCGTCGATGACCGCGTGCCGGATCGCGTCGGGAATCCGGGCCCGCTCGGCGGTCTCGGCGCGCAGCAGGACACACCCTCCTGCCGCGGCCGCCGTCCGCGCGCCCTTCCTGCCGATCCACCGGAACGGATACAGCTGCGCGAAGAAGTAGACGAAGGCCGGCACCACCAGTCGCTCCCACAGGCTCGCCACCCGCAGCCGGGCCATCTGCGAGACCACGTCGAAGCCGCCGGCGTCCGCGGCGGCCACCAACCGGCGCAGACTGTCGGGCTCGTGGGCGATGTCGGCGTCCGTCAGCAGCAGGAACTCGGGGCCACGCGCGCGTGCGAGACCGATGCCGTGCCGTACGGCCCACAGCTTGCCCGTCCATCCCGCGGGCGGCTCGCCGGGCGACGACACGGTCAGCGGCAGCCCGCCGTGCCGACGTGCCAGCTCGCGCGCGAGCTCCCCGGTGCCGTCCGAACTGCCGTCGTCTACGAGGAAGACCTCGGCTCGCCCCGGATAGTCCTGGGCGAGCAGGGACGGCAGGCTCGACGACAGCACCTCGGCCTCGTCGCGCGCCGGGACCACCACGCACACCGGCGGCCAGACCCGCGGATCACGTTGCGGGGGAAGCCTGATGTCGGTGCGCCAGAAGAAGCCCTGACAGAGCAGCAGCCACAGCCAGGCGGCGAGGGACACGGCGGCGATCCAGGTGATGGCGCTCACCCGCGCAGTCTGCCCCAGAACCGGCCGCCAAGGGCCCATCGACTATCGTGGCCGGGTGAAGATCGCGCTCATGGACTCCGGAATCGGTCTGCTGGCGGCCACCGCGGCGGTACGGCGACTGCGCCCCGACGCCGATCTCGTGCTCTCCCTCGACCCCGACGGCATGCCCTGGGGCCCGCGCACCCCCGAGGACGTCACGCAACGCGCCCTGGCCGTCGCCGAGGCCGCCGCGGCCCATGCGCCCGACGCCCTGATCATCGGCTGCAACACCGCCACCGTGCACTCCCTGACCGCGCTGCGCGCCCGTCTCGAACCCCGTGTCCCGGTCATCGGCACCGTCCCCGCCATCAAGCCGGCCGCGGTTTATGGGAGCGCTCCCATAGAACCGACGATGTCAAGCACACGTCAAGAAGGGTGAGCGCAAAAGAAGGGGCGGGCCTCGGTGCCGAGCGCCG
>NZ_JBEYVC010000274.1:0-9227 GCF_040643855.1 Streptomyces sp. NPDC047072
CTCACCCTGATCCGCACGCTCCGCCGCCAGCGCGGCCTTGCGCTCCTCCTCGGCCTTCTCCTCGACCTCCAGGGCAAGATCGACGAGGATCCGCGGGCGGTCGCCGTGCTCGCGCGCTGGAGCGGCTGCATGAAGCAGTCCGGGTTCGACTACCAGCGCCCCAAGGACGCCTGGGCGGACTCGCGTTGGCAGGCGGCGGCCACCCCGTCGGCGGAGGAGAAGGCGGTGGCGGTCGCGGAGGTCGAGTGCGGTCGCAAGGCCAAGGTCGCCGAGACCCTGGCGGCGGTCGAGCGGGCGTACCAGACGCGTGTCGTCGACGAGAAGAGCCAGGAGCTGGCGGAGTACACCCGGGGCAAGGAGGCGGTCATGCGCCATGTCGCCCAGGTGTTGGGTCGCTAGCGCGGGGCGTGGGGGAAGGGAACGGAGAGCGTCATGAACACGTTGCGCAGCAGGCGCCGTGCGCTGGGCGGGAGTGCGGTCGCCGCCGCCTCCCTGATCGTGATCGGCTTCGTGGCGGGCTCCACCGTCCGCTCGCCGCAGCAGGTCGCGGCGGAGGCGGCGGGCCCGGGGCTCACCACGCTGACCACGCCCGTGGAGCGGCGCGTGCTGACGTCCACCGTCGTCCTGCGCGGCGACGTCTCCGCCTCCCGCACGGTCGAGGTCACGCCGTCGTCCAAGGAGGCCCAGACCATCGTCACCGCGGTCAAGGCGGAGCAGGGGCAGGAGATCCGTCCCGGCAAGGTGATCCTGGAGGTGTCCGGGCGGCCGCTGTTCGCGCTGCCGGGCGTCAAGCCGGCCTACCGGGACCTGCGGCCCGGCGCCAAGGGCGACGACGTGGCCCAGTTGCAGAAGGCCCTCAAGCAGCTGGGGCACGATCCGGGCGAGTACGACGGCGAGTTCGGCGAGGGCACCAAGACGGCGGTGCGCGCCCTGTACGAGGCCATCGGGTACGAGGTGCCCACCACCGGTGACGCGCAGGAGGTGTCGGCCGCCGAGGACAGGGTGGCCGAGGCGGAGGACGCTCTGGCCGCCGGCCGCGGTGGTACCGGCAAAGGGGCGGAGGGCGAGAGGCTGCGGCGGGCGCGCCAGGACCTCGACGACGTACGCGCCCGGTCCGGGCCGATGCTTCCCGCCGGCGAGTTCGTCTTCCTGCCGGCGTTTCCCGCCCGGGTCGCCGCCAGCCAGGCGACGCTCGGGGCACCGGTCAAGGCTCCCCTGGTGACGCTGTCGTCCGGACGGCTGGAGATCAGGGGAAGTCTCAACCCCGGTCAGCGCGACCTCGTCCGCAAGGGGCAGAGCGTGCAGATCCTCTCGGAGTCGACGGGTGTCACCGCCAAGGGCACGGTCACCTCGGTGGGCCCGCTCGTCCAGGACAAGGACACCGGCGTCTCCAGCCATCCGCTGACCGTGACCCCGAACGGCCCGCTCGACGCCGAGCTCGCCGGCAGCAACGTGCAGGTGAGGATCGAGACGGCCGCGAGCTCCGGCAAAGTGCTGGTGGTGCCCGTGGCGGCCCTCTTCGCCTCGCCGGACGGCACCACCAACGTCGTACGGATGCTGTCGTCCGGCGAGGAGGAGCAGGTCCCCGTCACGGCGGGCATGTCCGCCAACGGGATGGTCGCGGTCACGCCCCGGCGGGCAAGCGCCCTGCGGGACGGGGAGCGGGTCGTGATCTCCGAGCCCGAGGACGGGGCGCTCACGCCGGCCGAGGGATCGGCGTCGCGAGGGGGCGGCCGATGAGGTCGCCGTCGCCACTGCCCGCCGGGGTGCGTCCGCCCGTCGTCGAGCTGGCGGCCGTGGAGCTCACCTACCCGTCCGTGCCGCCGGTGGCCGCGGTGCGGTCCTGTGATCTCACGGTGCGCGGCGGGGAGTACGTCGCCGTGGTCGGCGCCTCGGGGTCGGGCAAGTCCTCGCTGCTCAACGTCCTCGGGCTGCTGGACCGTCCCACCGCGGGCCGGTACCTGCTCGACGGCGTCGACACCACCGGCCTGCCCGACGCCGAGCGCACCGCGCTGCGGGCGCACCGCATCGGTTTCGTCTTCCAGGCGTTCCACCTCCTGCCGCACCGCACCGCCGTCGAGAACGTCATGCTGGGGCTGCTGTACTCGCAGGTCCCCCGCCGCCGTCGGCGGGCGCTGGCGGCACAGGCCCTGGAGCGCGTGGGGCTGGGCCATCGGCTCGACGCCGAACCCACCACCCTGTCCGGCGGCGAACGCCAGCGCGTGGCCATCGCCCGCGCCCTCGCCGTACAGCCCTCTCTGCTGCTGTGCGACGAACCCACCGGCAACCTGGACTCCGCCACCGCCCGCACCGTGCTCGACCTCATCGCGGGACTGCACCGAGAGGGCGTGACGATCGTGATGATCACGCACGACACCTCGGTGGCCGACGGCGCGGGCCGGGTCGTCCGCATGCGGGACGGCGTCCTCACCCAAGACCGCACCGACCACGTACGGAGCACGGCCTCATGACACGTCGACGTTCCTCGCGCTCGGCCCGGACCACGGCGGCCGTGCCCACCACGACGCTGCCCGTCGCGGACCTGCTCGGGGAGGCACTGGCCGGTGTGCTCCAGCGGCCGGGCCGGACGATGCTGACCATGCTGGGGGTCGTCCTCGGCGTCGGCACGGTCGTGGCCGTGCTGGGCATGACCGCCAGCGCCACCGGGCAGATCTCCGGGCGCTTCACGGCCCTGACCGCGACGGAGGTGACGGTCCGCCAGACGGACGCCGTGCGCCCCGAGGACCTGACCTCCACCGGGACGCCGTTCCCCGGCGACGCCGACGCGCGCGTGGCGCAGATCAAGGGGGTCCGCAGCGCGGGCACCTACTCGGCGCTCGCCGCCGAGCGCGTCGGCGACGTCACCGGGGTCCCGCTGCCCGGGGCGCCCTCGGAGCAGCTGCCCGTGATCGCGGCCTCCGCCGGAGCGCTCCCCGCGCTGCGCCCGACCGTGCAGAGCGGGCGGTTGTACGACGCCGTCCTGGACCGCCGGGCCGAGCCGGTCGCGGTGCTCGGCGCGGGCGCCGCGCGGCGGCTCGGCATCACCCGGCTCGACCGACGCCCCGTCGTCTTCCTCGGGGGGACGCCGGTCACGGTCATCGGCATCATCGGCGACGTGGCACGCAAGTCGGAGGTGCTCGCCTCGGTCGTCGTCCCCTCCGGTACCGCCCGGCGGCTGTGGGGGCCGCCCGGCAAGCAGGACGAGCCGACGCAGATGATCGTCGACACGGAGCTGGGGGCCGCCGAGGACGTGGCCGCGCAGCTGCCCCTCGCCCTGCGCCCCGACCGGCCCGACACGCTGCTCGCCGTGGCCCCGCCCGACCCGCGTTCCCTCAAGGACCATGTCGCCACCGACCTGAACAGTCTGTTCCTGCTGCTCGCGGGGGTCAGCCTGGCGATCGGGACGGTCGGCATCGCCAACACCACGCTGATCGGGGTGCTGGAGCGGACCGGGGAGATCGGGCTGCGCAGGGCCCTGGGGGCGCGCCGCCGCCATGTGACGGCGCAGTTCCTCACCGAGAGCGCGCTCATCGGGAGCGTGGGGGGTCTGATCGGTGCGGCCGCGGGTGTGGTCACCGTGGTGGGGGTGGCCCTCTTCCAGCAGTGGACGCCTGTCCTGCCGACGGCCGTCGCCCTGCTCGCTCCCCTGGTCGGCACGCTGACCGGCCTGCTGGCCGGCGCGTATCCCGCGCTGCGGGCGGCGCGCATCGAGCCGGTGGACGCGTTCCGCCACTGACCGCCTTGCGCCGACCTCAGCAGCCCGAGATCGTCAGCTCCGGCTCCCCCTGGGCGTCCCCCGCCGGGTCGCCGATCCTCGCCGTGAAGCCCTCGGTGTGGACGATCAGCCCCGCGCCGTCCCGCTCGACAGTGGCCGTGAACGCACCGCCCCCGCCGTAGCGCACCGCGAAGACATGCAGGTCGTCCGGCGCCGCGGCCACGGGCTCCGCCTCCAGTGCCGTGGAGCTGACGAGGTGCCGCCACCCCTCGTCGGGGTTGCCGTACCCACGCGGGTCCTCGGCGAGCGCGAAGGCGGCCTGCTCCTGGGTCGTCCCGGCGCGGGCGTCGAAGTGCTCGTCCCCCGCGGCCTCGGGGTGCGTCAGCCGCAGCCCGTCCGCGGACGCCACCTCGCCCTCGGCGGTCCGCCGCACCCGGTCACCGTCGTCCTCCGCATACGGCAATCCGGCCAGCAGATACGGCGTCCCGGGCAACCGCTCCACCGCGACCGTCGTCCACAGACGCGCGCCGTCGGTGACGTACAGGGACCGGACATGCCGTAGGACATGGTCGCGCCCGACCACCGGCTTGGTGACGAGCTTGGCGACGAGGCCGTCCGCACGCACGTCACGGACCCGGACCTCCCCCATCGGCCGGCACAGCAGGAACCCGTCCACGACCGGCCCGAAACCGTGCTGTCGGTTCACGGCCGCCGGCAGGTAGTACGTACCCGCGGCCTCGACGACCGCCGGAGTCATCTTCGTGTCGAAGGCCACCGAGACCGTGCCGGCCCGCAGTTGATGGCGGGCGGTCCCCGTGGACGGCTCCCGGTGCCAGCGCGTGGTGTCCTGGATCTGCCAGACCAGCATCCACGCGAAGTGGCCGTCCACTCCCCCGTCCTCCTTGACCGCGTGCCGGGCCCAGCGGCTGTCGCCCCGGTAGCGGCCCAGGTCGGAGCCGATCCGCGCGCCGAAGTAGCGCAGGCCGAGGACCGACTCGAAGGCGGAGTGCTGCTCGCTGTAGCGCGGGCCGCCGTTGTCGAAGCCGCCGTTCGTCAGGCGGGCGTCGATGTAGCGGGCGAGGGTGTCGCCGTCCTCGGCGAAGATCTCCTCGCCACTGACCAGATACGCCTGGGCGAGGAAGGACAGGGAGATCGGACCGTAGTTGTTGTCGTACGCACCTCCGTGCTCGGGAGGCAGCAGCGCGCCCCGGTCGCCGACCCGGTGGGCGTGGATCTCCTCGGTGTACAGCCGCAGCGCCCGCTCGCGGACCGACTCCCGTTCCCCGTCCGGCAGATGGGCGGCGAGCATCAGGCCGCCGACCACACAGCCGATCGCCTGGTTGCCCGCCTCCTGCGGGTTGAAGAAGGTCGCCTCGGTGAGCCAGCGCCAGTATCCGCGCGCCACGTCGAGGAGTTGGTCTCGGGGCTCGTCCGCGACGAGACCGTCCGCCAGATCCAGCACGTTGACGGCCTGGAGCAGCGCCCACACCGTGCTCGGCCAGTCGCCGATGGGGTGGGCGCCCGCGGCGAGGGTGTAACGGGCGTACGGCAGACCGGAGTTGCGCACCTTCAGGTTCGGGTAACCCGGGTTGTCCTCGGTGTACACCCGCTCGCGCAGATGGAAGGCGAGGCTGCGGCCGACCGCCTCCGGCAGTCTGGGGTCCTTGCCGCGCTGCCAGGCGAGGGCGAGCAGCGAGGTGATGCCGAGCGAGGTGTCGCCGATGTCGTCGACGCAGTCGGGGTGTTCGAGGCTGCCCTGGGGGGTGAGGCGCGCGAGGGCCTGCTCCGTGACGTCGGTGAGGACGGCGTCGTAGGCCTCCGGAGTGTCCGGCAGGTCGTGCAACGGGCCGAGCTGGCGGGGGAGGTGCAAGGAGATCAGCCCTTCGTGCCGGAGAGGTGGCGCAGTGTGAGGGTGAGTGTCTGCGGTCCGTGGCCACCGAGGCAGACACGGTTTCCGGTCGTGGCGTCGGTGCCGCCGACCACGGTGTAGTCCTGACCCGGGTCGTACCGCAAGACGTCGCCGCGGTCCGGCCCGGCGAGCGGTTCGCCCGCCTCCACGTCGGCCGCCACCCGGATCTCGTCGTCGCCGACCCGGTAGGTCATCGGGCCGGTCGTCAGGCACCAGCGGTCGTCGCCGATCGGTACGGCGCCCTCGGTCACCCCGCCCGGCCGGAAGGTCAGTTCGAGGGACCAGGGCACCCGGGGGCCGCTGATGGCGATCCGCAGGTCGGCGCCGTCGTCCCGCAGGTCCACCTCGACGCGGGTGGTGTGGGAGACCTCGTCGCGCGGCCGGTCCGGGAAGGCCATGGCGGCCGAGAAGCGTCCCTCGTCCACCAGTCGGTACGCGCCGTCGCCGCGTCTGCGGTCCGGCGGGAGCGGCTGGTAGTAGGCGGCCGTGAGGGTTTCGGTGAGCTCGTACCGGCGGTCGGCGAGCTGCCGCATGCCGGCGGCGCGGAAGGGGCCGAGGTCGAAGAACCCCCGCGAGAGTCGGACCGCGTCGAGGACGGCGTCGCCGGCGAACAGGCGCAGGAAGGTGGGGTTGCAGGCGAGCCCCGAGCGGATGCGCCGGTGTGCGGGCACGTCGGAGCCGCCGTACACCACCGTGTGCGTGGTGGGCGAGACGCGGGCGGCGAGGCGGGCGGTGGTGAGGTACCGGCCGCGCGGGAGTGTTTCCTCCTCAGGGGCGGGCAGGGTGCGGCACAGGTCCGGGGTGAGGAGGGTCTGGGCGAGGAGGTCCGGGTCGTCGATGCCACTGGCGGCCGCCAGCCGTGTCGCCCGGGCGAAGTCGCCCCGGCCGGTGCGGATCGCGAGCAACCGGTAGTGGGGCAGGTAGGGCGCCAGCGGGTACGGGTGCTTCTGGTCCTGCCGGCGCGAGTGGACGGTCTCCACCGTGCCGTCCGGCCTGATGAGATCGAGGGTCACGGCGAGGTTGCGTTCGACGGCGTCCCGCAGGTCGGCGCGGTCGAGCACCTCGGCGAGCAGGAACAGCGACGGGTTGGTCACATGGGTCGCGTAGACGGCGCTGCGTTCCGAGTACAGGCCCTCCGCGTCGATGTCGACGCCCTCGGCGAGCCACTCCTCGACGCGGGCGAGGAGCCGGTCGTCGGGGAAGGACCGGTGCAGCCGGGCCAGCGCCGCGCTCAGCTCCCAGCGGTGGTTCGGGGTGTGCACTCCACCGGTCAGGAGGCTGTCGGCGGCGGCGCGGGCGATCTCGGCCAGCGCCGCCGTGACCGTGTGCAGTTCCGGTCCTCCGCCGGCGGCGAGCACGTACGCGTCGCACACGTCGTTGACGGTGAACGCGGAGTCCGGCGGGGACTGCACGTTGTCGCCGCCGGCGAAGAGGCCGGTGCCGGTCTGCACGGCCCGCAGGGCGCGCAGGTGGGTCGTCGCGGCGGCGACCGCCCGCCCGCTGCTGTGCAGGGCCGAGTCCGGGGACCGGTACGCCGCGACCAGGGTCTTCACCCGGCGCGCCAGACCACGGTGCGGCACCCCGGCGGGCTCCTCGTCGGGACCGGCCGCCAGGGGGGCGACGGACCGGTCGGCGGCGACGGCCACCGCACGGACGAACTCGTGGTCGAGCGGGTGGTGCAAGGTCAGTCCTTCAGTCCGGCGTTGATGTCGGCGCCCATGACGTACTTCTGGAAGACCAGGAAGATCACGATCAGCGGGATCATGGAGATGACCGACGCGCCCAGCAGGACCGACCAGTTGATGTTCTGCGCGCCGACGATGCTCTGGATTCCGATCTGCACGGTGAACTTGCTGGGGTCGTTCAGCATCAGCAGCGGCCAGATGTAGTCGTTCCAGCGCCACTGGAAGGACAGGATGGCGAGCGTCAGCATGATGGGCCGGGACAGCGGCACCATGATCCGCAGGAAGATCGACAGCTCCTTGGCGCCGTCGATGCGTGCGGCTTCCACAAGTTCGTCGGGGACCGTCAGGAAGAACTGGCGGAACATGAAGCAGCCGGTCGCGGTGAGCACGGCCGGGAGGATGATGCCGGCGAACGAGTTGTAGAGGCCGAGGTTGCGGACCACCAGGAACTCGGGGGCGAGCATGACCTCGGACGGCAGCATCGTGGTGGCCAGGATGCAGATGAAGAAGGCCTTGAGCCACTTGTTGTCGTACTTGGCCAGCGCGTAGCCGGTGCAGCAGCTGACGCCCACCGTAAGGATCGTCGTGACCACGCACACGATGGCCGTGTTGATGAAGTACTGGGAGAAGTTGGCGCTGTCCCAGGCCGCCTCGAAGCCCGACAGCGTGGGGTTGTGCGGAACCAGCGTCAGCGGGTAGGAGAACAGGTCGCTGGCCGGCTTGAAGGCGCTGAGGACGAACCACAGCACCGGGAAACCGTAGAGACACGCCATGATCCACAGCAGTGTCGTCGCGGACACCGCCTGCCGGAGCCCACCGGTGGCCGTCTTGCGGGGCCGCTTCTTGGAGACGGCTCGTCCGGAGCCGGTGTCGGCCGGGCGCGGGATGTCTGTGGTTGTCATCGGTTCTCCACCCGCCGGTTGACGAACAGCTGCACGACCGCGACGGCCATCAGGATGAGCATGAGCACGAACGACGCGGCGCTCGCGTAGCCGATCTGTCCCCGCTTGAAGCCGGTCTCGTAGATGTACTGGACGAGCAGGTTGTTGGAGGTTCCGGGCCCGCCGTTGTTGAGGGCGACGAAGACCGGGTACTCCTTCATCGCGTTGATCGTGTTGAGCAGGATGACGATGAACGAGGTGGGCGCGATGCTCGGCAGCGTGATGCTGAAGAACTGCCGCCAGGGGCCGGCGCCGTCGAGCGAGGCGGCCTCGTAGTACGACACCGGTACGTTCTTGATGGCCGCGATGAACAGCAGCATCGTGAAGCCCGTCCAGGCCCAGGCCGCCGCCATCACCACCACGAGCAGCGAGAGGTCCGCGTTCGACTGCCACGGAACGGCGCCCCCGCCGAACTTCTCGATCACGTAGTTGACCAGTCCGAAGTTCTCGCCGAACATCCACCGCCACAGGACGCCCACGACGATGGGCGACAGCAGCCACGGGATGAAGAAGACGACGCGGGCGACCGACCCGCCCTTCGCGTGCTTGCTCACCACCAGGTTGGCGGCGAGCAGCGAGACCACGAAGTTCAGCGGGACGAAGAGCACCGCGTACAGCAGCGTGCGGGACAGCGCGTCGTAGAACGTGGAGTCCCCGAACAGGTTGTGGTAGTTGTCCAGCCCGATGAACTGGAACGCCCCCACGCCCGTGTAGTTCGTGAACGAGTAGACGAGCCCGATCACCGCCGGCCAGACGAAGAACAGCGCGAAGAGCACCACGTTCGCCGAGATGAGGACGAGCGGCGCGAGCGTGTACTTGCTGCGTCTCCTGAGCAGGCCCGGCGGGCTCGCTGACACGTCCGAGGCGCGTTTTGTCATCTTCCTGACTCCGTGCTGGTGGTTTGGATAGCGGTGGGCTCCGGTCATGAGCCCGGCATCACGCGGGTGTCCGGGGCCGGGCGGCGGTGTCGGGACACC
>NZ_JBEYVC010000275.1:0-8996 GCF_040643855.1 Streptomyces sp. NPDC047072
ACCGCCTGGCCGGCCTGCGCGAGAGGGCCCTGGCGGAACTCGCGGACGCGGACGCCCTGCTCCTCCCCACGACCCCGGGCCACCCCACCCTCGCGGAGGTGGCCGCGGACCCCCTGGCCACCAACGCCCGCCTGGGCCGCTTCACCAACTCCACGAACCTCTTCGACCTGGCAGCGGCGGCGATCCCGGCAGGCGCGGTCAACGGCCTCCCCTTCGGCGTGATGCTGATCGGCCCGGCCCACACGGACGAACGCCTGACCCGCATAGCCACCCTGCTCCACCCGGAAACAAGCCTGGCAGTGGTAGGAGCCCACCTGACAGGCCAGCCCCTGAACCCCCAACTCCTGTCCCTGGGCGCCCGATACGACCGCACAACCACCACGGCCCCGGTGTACAGCCTGCACGCCCTGAACACGACTCCCCCGAAGCCGGGCCTGGTCCACGTAGGCGAAGGCGGCGCACAGATAGAAACGGAGATCTGGCGCCTCCCGGCAGAGGGCTTGGGCCGCCTACTGACGACCCTCCCCCGCCCGATGACGCTAGGAAGCGTCCAACTGTCAGACGGCACAAAGGTCCCCGGCTTCCTGTGCGAACCATCCGCCCTGACGGACGCCAAGGACATCACGTCATACAGAGGATGGCGGCCCTATCTGAACGCCGAGTAGGCCAGCCGACCTAGGGGCGCGGGGAACTGCGCGACCAGCCACAAACTCCCCGCACCCGCCAACGAAAGATCACCCCACCGACGAGTAGGCAACAACCCCCCGCAGCACCTGATCAACAGCCTTACGCGCAGCCTTCCCCACGGTCGAACCCTCGGAGAGAGCCGCCGCAGAGATCTGCCCCAACACATCGATCACCTGCTTGCACCACCGAACAAAGTCCCCCGCCGGCATCTCCGCCTCCCGAAGCACCTCATCCAGCCCCTTCCCCGAGGCCCACATGTACACGGCCCAGGCGAACCCGAGATCCGGCTCCCGCTGCCCCACCCCTTCGGTCTGGTTGATCCGGAAGTCCTCCTCGAGCGCGTCGAGCCGCCCCCAGATCCGCACCATCTCCCCGAGCGCGGCCTTGGCCTTCCCCGACGGCACCTTGGGAGCCATCGCGTCGTCCCCGACCCGCGCCTCGTACACCAACGCCGAGACACACGCGGCGAGTTCGGCAGGAGCAAGCCCCTCCCACACACCCGCCCGCAGACACTCACTGGCCAACAGATCGAGCTCACCGTAAAGCCGCGCAAGCCGCTTCCCGTGCTCGGTGACCTCGTCCCCCCGCAGATAGTCCAGCTCGGTCAGCAGCGCGACGATCCGGTCGAAGGTCCGCGCGATCGTGTTGGTGCGCCCCTCGATCCGCCGCTCCAGCTGCGAGGTGTCCCGCAGCAGCCGGTGATACCGCTCGGCCCAACGGGCGTGGTCCTCTCGGTCGTTGCACCCATGGCAGGGATGCGCCCGGATGGCCGTCCGCAGCCGCGCGATCTCACGGTCGTCGGCGGCCTGGGACCGCTTCTTGCGGGCCCGCTCAGGCGGGATGTGCCCGGCCTTGGTGCGCAGCGCGGACGCGAGGTCCCGACGGGACTGCGGGGAGCGGGGGTTGAAGGACTTCGGGATCCGCATCCGCTCCAGCGCCTCGACCGGCACCGGGAAGTCGATCGACGCGAGCCGCTTGACCTGCCGCTCGGCGGTCAGCACCAGCGGCCGTGGCCCGTCGTGGTGCTCGAAGCCGCGGTGGCCGTTGGAACGCCCTGCGGGCAGGCCCGGATCCAGCACCAGCGCGAGCCCCGCGTACTTGCCGGTCGGCACATGGATGACGTCACCCGGCTTGAGCTTCTCCAGCGCGACGGCCGCCTCGGCCCGCCGCTCGGCCACGCCCTGCCGGGCCAGCTCGGTCTCCCGGTCCTTCAGTTCGCGCCTGAGGCGCGCGTACTCCTCGAAGTCGCCGAGGTGGCAGGTCATGGACTCCTTGTAGCCGTCCAGCCCCTCCTCGTTGCGCTGCACCTGCCGCGAGATGCCGACGACCGACTTGTCGGCCTGGAACTGCGCGAAGGACGTCTCCAGCAGCTCGCGCGAGCGGTGCCGCCCGAACTGCTCGACGAGGTTGACCGCCATGTTGTACGACGGCTTGAAGCTGGAGCGCAGCGGGTACGTGCGCGTGCCCGCGAGCCCTGCCAGATGCTCGGGGCTCATCGCGCGCTGCCAGAGCACGACGGCGTGGCCCTCGACGTCGATGCCCCGGCGCCCGGCCCGGCCGGTCAGCTGGGTGTACTCGCCGGGTGTGATGTCGGCGTGCTGCTCGCCGTTCCACTTGACGAGCTTCTCCAACACCACCGAGCGCGCGGGCATGTTGATGCCGAGCGCGAGGGTCTCGGTGGCGAACACGGCCTTGACCAGGCCGCGGACGAACAGTTCCTCGACGACCTCCTTGAAGGTCGGCAGCATGCCCGCGTGGTGGGCGGCGATCCCGCGCTCCAGGCCCTCCAGCCACTCGTAGTAGCCGAGGACGTGCAGGTCCTCGGTGGGGATGGAGGAGGTGCGCTCCTCGACGAGGGCGCGCACCTTCGCCCGCGCCTCGTCGTCGTTGAGCCGCAGACCGGCGTACAGGCACTGCTGTACGGCGGCCTCGCAGGCGGCGCGGCTGAAGATGAAGGTGATGGCGGGCAGCAGTCCCTCGGCGTCCAGCCGCTCGATGACCTCGGGCCGGCTCGGCGTCCACACCCGCGAGCGCTGGCGCCGCTCGCGCTCGCGGTCGGCCTCACGCATGGCGCGGCCGCGCCTGCGGTCCTGGTACGACGGGCGCTGGGACTCCATGCGGGCCAGCCGCGTGAGGTCGGGGTTGACGGCCTTCTTGTTGCCCTCGCCCTCCTCGAACAGGTCGTACATCCGGCGTCCGGCCAGGACGTGCTGGAAGAGCGGCACGGGCCGGTGCTCGGAGACGATCACCTCGGTGTCGCCGCGGACGGTGTCCAGCCAGTCGCCGAACTCCTCGGCGTTGGAGACGGTCGCCGACAGGGAGACCAGGGTGACCGACTCCTGGAGGTGGATGATCACTTCCTCCCACACGGCGCCGCGGAAGCGGTCGGAGAGGTAGTGCACCTCGTCCATGACCACGTAGCCGAGGCCGATGAGGGTCTGCGAGCCCGCGTAGAGCATGTTCCGCAGCACCTCGGTGGTCATCACGACCACCGGGGCGTCGGAGTTGACGCTGTTGTCGCCGGTGAGCAGTCCGACCTTGTCGGCGCCGTAACGGCGGCTGAGATCGGCGTACTTCTGGTTGGACAGCGCCTTGATGGGTGTGGTGTAGAAGCACTTCTTGCCCTGCTGGAGGGCGAGATGGACGGCGAACTCGCCGACGATCGTCTTGCCGGAGCCGGTGGGGGCGGCCACCAGCACGCCCTTCCCCGCCTCCAGAGCCTGGCAGGCCTCGATCTGGAAGGGGTCGAGACCGAAGTCGTACATCTCGCGGAAGCCCGCGAGCGCGGTGGCCTGCTCGGCTGCCCGCAGGCGGGCTGCCGCGTACCGCTCGGCCGGAGAGAGGTCCTCTGTCATCGTGCTTTCGAGCGTACCGGGCGCCACTGACAACAGGACGATCATTATCCGGATCCGGTCCCGTGAAACCTGGTCTTCACGCAGCTCACGGGCCTGCGTCGACACGCTCCCGCAGAACGCGTAAGCGGCCGGCGGGCCCATGAGGCGCCGCGGCCGCTTCCGGTGGTGGATCCGACCCGTGTCAGGTCACGTCGTCGTAGCCGTTGACCCGGTCCGTGCCCGCCTGCTCGGGCAGTGCCCGGCTCGCGGAGACGGTCTCGACCTCGCCGATGTCCTCGGGGGTGAGGTCCAGATCCGAGGCCTCGTCGTCGTCGGGTCCCTCGGCCTCACGGCGGCGCTTGCGCCGGTCGTTGAGGAGGGAGAACGCCGTGGCCCCGAAGTACAGCACCCAGATCGGCGCGGCCAGCGCCAGCATGGTCAGCGGGTCGGTGCTCGGCGTGGCGACGGCCGCGAACACCGTGATCGCCATGATCATCCCGCGCCACCAGCCGAGCATCCGCCTGCCGGTGATCAACCCGGTGAGGTTGAGGAAGACCAGCAGCAGGGGCAGCTCGAAGGAGAGGCCGAAGACCAGCACCATGCGCAGGACGAGGTCGAGGAGGTCGTCCAGCGGGAGCAGGTTGGAGGTTCCGCCCGGGGTGAAGCCGATCAGTACCTTCGCCGTGGTGGGCAGCACCGAGTAGGCGAAGTACGCGCCGACCATGAAGAGCGGGGCACCCGTGCCGACGAACGCGTAGGCGTACTTCTTCTCGTGCCGGTGCAGACCGGGGGCGACAAAGGCCCACAGCTGGTAGAGCCAGACCGGCGAGGCCACGACGACGCCGGCCATGAGCGACACCTTCAGCGCGAGCGTGAAGGGCGTGAGAAGGCCGTTGATCGTGATCTCGGCGCACGGCTTGGTCGACTTCGTCGACTTGGCCAGCTCCGCGAAGGACTTGTCACAGCCGACCGAGTCGAGGATCGGCTTGGTGATCAAGTTGATGATGTCGTTGTAGAAGAAGGCGGCGATCACCGTGATGACGATGATGGCCAGCATCGCCTTCGCGAGCCGGTTGCGGAGCTCACGAAGGTGATCCGCGAGAGGCATCCGCCCCTCGGGATCCCTCTCCTCTTTGCGGGCAGACTTCAGCAACCCACGTTCCCATCTCGTGCGGGCGGGCCGGAGGTCACCGGCCCCGCGTCAGCGCTTGGTCGTGTCCGTCGGCTCGGTGACCGGGCGGGAGCTGGTCACGTCGCCGGGGGCGGCCTGGATGGTGCGCTGCGTCTGGGACTGCTCGTCGTTGTTGGGCGGGCCGGCCGGGGTGGCCGTGCTGCCGCCCTCCTCCTTCATCGCCTTGGCCTCGCTCTTGAGGATGCGGGCGGACTTGCCGAGCGAGCGCGCCATGTCGGGAAGCTTCTTCGCGCCGAACAGCAGGATGATGACGACGAGGATGAGAATGATCTCGGGGGCGCCGAGCCTTCCGAACATAAGTCTTTACCTTCTCACCGAGGCGACTGAGTGGGGTGCTGTCCGACCGGTCGGACACTTGTCCGAACGATCGTGCTGACAGCGATCGTAACGCTCAGGGGTGAACGCCTGGCAATCCCCGTGCGTACTCCCGGTCCGCGGCCGGGCCTCGTTATCCGGACCGCGACCAGCAGCGTACCTGCCGATCCCACCCCGGCGGGAGGGCGAAGTGGCCCAAAACGCATCCGGCCCTCGACTCACACCCAACTCTCAGCCGGACTCACAGCGCGTCCACAGACCGGGCCGCGCTCATGGAGGCCCGCTCCAGGTCCTCCGCGGCCCGGTTGATGCGCCGCGCGGACTCGCTGACCTGCCGTCCGAGGCGCTGCGCCTCCAGGAAGACCCGCACCGCGAGCACACCGAGCACGGCGAGACCCACGAAACCCACAGCTACGGCGAACATCGGCCAGAACATGAGGCGAGCCTAGAGGGTGGAGTGCAGCCGCAGGGTGCTGACCCCGCCACCGGTGAGCAGCTCGACGATCCGCTCGCCCGCGGGCTTGCGCACGGCCGCGCCGCACTCGGGGCAGGTGAAGGAGTAGAAGGTGGTGCGGCTGCTCGCGCCGATGGCGAGCCTGAGGGCGCTCGCGGCCAGCTCGAAGCGCTCCCGGCAGTCCGGGCAGCCGGCCTTGAAGGTCACCGGGGCCACGCTTCTCATCCCCGCGAAGGCGGCCGCCACCGTCATGCCCGCACCCGACGTCGCCGACTCGCTCAAAGCCCCTGCTCCTGCCTGTCGTACCGACCGTCGTCCTGCCCGTCACGCACCGCGCCCGTCCCGTGGGCGCCCCGCGCCTCCACCCCGTCGTACGCCGCCAGCGCCTCCCGGGCCGCCTCGCGGGCGCTGTCGGCGAGGTCGCGCGGCGAGACGATGCGGCCGTCGCGGCCGAGCCGGAGCGCCAGTCTTCTCAGCGATGCCGGGTCGGGGGTGCGGAGGGTAATACGCAGCCCGCCGTCGGAAAGCTCATCCGCGCTGTCGTGCGGGTAGTACTCGGCGACCCAGCGGCCGCCCGGGCCGACCTCCACGACCACTTCCGGGTCCTCGGCGGCGGGCTGTACGAGCGCCTCGGACAGGTCCCTCAGCTCGATCTCCGGCGGCGCGGAGGGCTCGTCGAGGATCTTGATCTCGGCGACCCGGTCGAGCCGGAAGGTGCGGCGCGCCTCGGAGCGCCGGCACCAGGCCTCGACATAGGTGTGGCCGACGCTGACCAGGCGGATCGGGTCGATCTCGCGCTCGGTGACCTCGTCGCGGGCGGGTGAGTAGTAGCGGATCCACAGCCGGCGGCGCTCGGAGATGGCCCGGTCGACGTCCGCGAAGACCCCGCCCTCGGACTCGAAGGTCACCGAGAGCCGGGAGCTGGCGCCCGCCGTCTCGCCGGCCGCGGCCTCCACTTTGGCGGTGGCCCGCAGCAGCGCCTGCCGGTCGCCCTCCCTGAGGCCGGGCAGGGTGGCCACCGCGCGGGCGGCCACCAGCAGGGCGGTCGCCTCGTCGGCGGCGAGCCTGAGCGGCTCGGCGGCCTCCGCGCCGAGGGCCGCGGGGTTGTGCCACCAGATCCGCTCGCCGTCGGTGTCGATGTCGAGCAGGTCGCCGCCCCGGAAGCTGGTGCCGCACATGGGCAGCACGTCGAGGTCGGAGACCAGTTCGTCCTCGGTGATCCCGAAGGCGCGGGCCACGTCCTCGACGCGGGCGCCGGGGCGCTCGCGCAGATAGGTCACCAGGGACAGCATCCGCCGGGTCTGGTCGATGGCGCTCGCGGGCCTGACCGGTTTGCCTGCCACAGTTCTCTTCCGCTCCCCCTCAGCCCTTGGCCACGGCACGCAGCCGGTCCACCACGTCGGCCCGCAGCTCGGCGGGCTCCAGGACCACCACGTCCGGCCCGAACTCCACCAGCCACGCGTCCAGTCCGTGGCCGTACGGAATCTCCAACTCGTCCCAGCCGTCCCCGAGTTCCCGAACCGAGGCAGCCTTCGCCCGCAAGGGGTACCCGGCGCCCGCGCGCAGCCTGATCAGCGCGCTGCGGTCGGCGGTCTCCCCCGCCCAACTGGCCACGGTCTCCCGGACGGTGACGACGTCGGGGACCGGCGCGGTGAAGTCCGCGCCGCGCGAGCGCACCCTGCCGGTGATCCGGGAGAGCCGGAACACCCGTTCGGCGCCGCGGTCGCGGTCGAAGCCGGCCAGGTACCAGTGGCCGCGCCAGCACTCCAGCGCCCACGGCTCGACATGGCGGGGCTCGGGGCGGGCGGCGGTGGCCTTGCGGTAGTCGAAGACGACCGGACGGCGGTCGCGGCAGGCCAGCATCAGCGGCTCGAAGGAGGCCTCGTGCACCGGGATGCGCGGCTCCAGCGCGCTGTGGGCCTCGTACGGGTCGACGTCCTCGGGCAGTCCCGCCGCGCGCAGCTTCTGCAGGGCGCCGCTGGCCGCGCCGGCCAGCCGGGCCTGCTGCCACACCTTCGCGGCAAGGCCCAGGGCGGCCGCCTCCTCGGCGTCGAGCGTGATGGGCGGCAGACGGTTGCTGTCACGGCGGGCGAGATAGCCGACTTCGCCGTCGAGGTTCTCCACCGTCTCGATGACCAGCCCGAGTTCGCGCAGATCGTCCTTGTCGCGCTCGAACATCCGGTTGAAGCTGTCGTCCGAATTGGCTTCCAGATAGGCCTCGATGGATTCACGCAGCTCACGCTTGCTGAGCGGCCTGCGCGTCCCGAGCAGACACAGCGCCAGGTTCATCAGCCGCTCGGCCTTGGCAATGGCCATCGACGCCCTTCGCCTCCCTATGGTGCTTACGAACGATGACCGTACCGCCCCGTGGTGGCGCGGCAAAAGCCGAGGCCCATGCCCGGACAGGCATGGGCCCCTGCTGGTCGGGTCCGGTCGAATGTCGTACGACGACCGGACCGCGACGTGATCTCTTGTGACTCCGGTACGACGATCAGACGCCGAGCAGGTCGACGACGAAGATCAGCGTCTCACCGGGCTTGATCGCCGGGGTCGGGCTCTGGTTGCCGTAGGCGAGGTGGGCCGGGATGGTCAGCTGGCGACGGCCGCCGACCTTCATGCCCTGCACGCCCTGGTCCCAGCCCTTGATGACCCGGCCGCCGCCCAGCGGGAAGCGGAAGGGCTGACCGCGGTTCCAGCTGGCGTCGAACTCCTCGCCGGTGCTGAAGGAGACGCCCACGTAGTGGACGGTGACCGTCTGGCCGGCCTGCGCGACCTCGCCGTCGCCCTCCCAGATGTCCTTGATCTCCAGGTCCGCCGGGGGCGCGCCCTCAGGGAAGTCGATCTCGGGCTTGTCGATGCTCACGTCACTCGCTCCTGCTTGTTCACGGAAAGGCAACACACACAGTCTTACACCAAGGCCCACCCGGTGGATCAGCCCAGCACCGCGGGCCCGCCACACCCGACTGCCGCGTGCCCGCGCCCCGCCGGCTCCCCGGCAGCCGCGCGACGCGCACCTGTTGCGGCCGCGCACCCGCCCGGGGCAGGGGCCTGCCCGACGGATCATGTCGCGTCACGGGGCCGAGCACGCCTGCTTGCCGCGCGTGGTCGTCGGCTGCCGACATCCCCACCGACCCGCCCCGCATCCACCAGCACCGCCCTCGCAATCGGCCCCATCCGCCGGACAGGGCCCCGCGGTGTCACATCTTCGCCAGGATGTCCACGGTGAAGACCAGCGTGGAGTCCTTCTTGATGTCGGTGCCGGACGGCGGGGTGTCGCCGTAGCCCAGCTTCGGCGGGATGACGATGAGGACACGGCTGCCGACCTTCTTGCCGGTCAGCCCCTGCGCCCAGCCCTTGACGACCTGCTGGAGCGAGAACGACGTCAGCTCCCCCCGGCCGTACGACGAGTCGAACTCCTTGCCGGTGTCCCAGATGACGCCCTTGTACTGGACGAGCAGGGTGCTGGTCGCTTCGACCTTGTCGCCGTCGCCCTCGAGGATGTAGTCCGCCACCA
>NZ_JBEYVC010000276.1:0-8938 GCF_040643855.1 Streptomyces sp. NPDC047072
AGTTCTCCGTCACGACCACCACTCTATGGTCAACATCCTGACCAGTCAAGATATTGACCGCATCACTCCCAAGATCGCTTACGGGACAACTTTTAGAACATCCTTCGCGCCTTAGGCGAGAAGTCTCCTCTCGGGAACTGACGGCCCATCATGAAAGTCAGCATGGAGTCAGCAAGCGTCTGACCAAACCCGCCGACAGCTGACCACACCCGCGAATCACCGCACCCACGCGGGAGCAGTACTTGACCTGGGAAAACAGCCGTCAGACCGCCACTCTCGCAGGCATGCGCCTTGACAACACGAAGAACATCATCCAGGTGTACGAGACGGCGGCCGTGTAGAAGATGCCGAAGACGCAGACGGCGACCAGTGCGGCCGTGGGGGCGGGCGCGCCGTCGAGGGGGATCGCGACCAGCAGCCCGAGGCCGATGCCGATCACCGTGCCGAGGACGCGGCGGAAGCCGCGGACCAGGGTCTCGCCGCGCGAGGTGGTGTTCACGAAGATCCACCAGGTGGCGCCGACGGCCCAGTACCACCGCTGGCCGGACACCAGCTGGCCGACGACGAGTGCGAAGCCCGCGCCGGCGGTCGCCTGGACCGCCTGGCGGGTGGTCGCGCGGGCGAGGCCGGTGCCGCCGGGCGGGGCGGGGACCGGTGCCGGGGGCAGTCCGCGCTCGTAGCACCACAGGCCGAAGCGGACCCCGGCGGCGATGGCGACGGAGAGCAGGACGGCGGCGTACAGCTCGGGCAGTTGGCCCGTCCTCGCGTGCAGGAACTGCGCCACGAAGAAGGTCATGAACGCGAAGACACCAAGGCTGTGCCCGCGCGGGCCCCAGCGCCGCGCGTACACGCCCGCGACGACGACCGCGAGGAAGGTGAGGTCGCGGGCGACGGGGTGGTCGTGCAGCTCGGCCGCCGTGGCGAGCACCGGCAGGCCTACGGCGGGCAACAGGGCGGTGGTGGCCGCCTGGCCGCGGACGGTGGGGTCCGTGACGGTGAACAGGGTGAGCAGCGCGGCGAGGCCGCCGGTGACGGCGCCGACGAGCGAGTGCCCGGCCAGGCCGCACACCACGACCGCCAGACCGATGCCGAGGACCGCCCGCGCGGCGAAGCGCAGCCGGATCCGGCTCGGGTCCGGTGCCACGAACACCCTCTTCAGCACGTACCGCCCCCTGGGACTCAGGCATGAGAAAGGCGCCGCGGGGTCCGCAGCGCCATCGACGGCCCCATTGCAGCATCCTCGACGCGACTGGCTCAAGCGACCTGGCCTAGGCTGGGCCATTGGTACAGACATCACGGTCCGCGGGCGGCCGTCGGCAGGCCAACGGACCACGCACGAGGAGGCCGTACGTCATGGCCGTGGACGCACTCGACACCCGCATCCTGCGCCTGCTGCTGGAGCAGCCGCGCACCAGCGTGCGGGAGTACGCGCGGATCCTCGGGGTCGCGCGGGGCACGCTCCAGGCGCGGCTCGACCGGCTGGAGCGGGACGGGGTGATCACCGGTACCGGGCCGGTGCTGTCCGCGGCGGCGTTGGGGCATCCGGTGCTGGCCTTCGTGCACATCGAGGTCACGCAGGGTCACCTCGACGACGTGGGAGACGCGCTGGCCGCCGTACCGGAGATCGTGGAGGCGTTCTCGATCACGGGAGGCGGGGATCTGCTGACGCGGGTGGTGGCGCGGGACAACGCGCATCTGGAGGACGTGATCCAGAAGTTGATCAGTCTGCCGGGGGTGGTGCGGACACGGACCGAAGTCGCGTTGCGCGAGCGGGTCCCGTACCGGTTGCTGCCGCTCGTGGAGTCGGTGGGGCGGGCCGTGCGTTCGTGACCTTTGACATGCTGGAGCCATGAGCACCATCGGCGATTTCTCGGTCATCTTCGATCTCGACGGAACACTCGTGGACAGCGAGCCGAACTATTACGAAGCGGGCCGGCGGACTCTCGCCGAGTACGGCGTCCCGGACTTCACGTGGGCGGAGCACGAGCAGTACGTCGGCATCAGTACGCGGGAGACCATCGCCGACTGGCGGGAGCGGTACGGGCTGGAGGCGTCGGTCGCGGAGCTGCTCGCGGTGAAGAACGGGCACTATCTGGAGCTGGCCCGCGCCGGGACGCGGGTGTACCCGGAGATGCGGAAGTTCGTGGAGCTGCTGGCCGGTGAGGGGGTGCCGATGGCGGTGGCCTCGGGGTCCTCGCTGCCGGCGATCGAGGCGATCCTCGCCGGGACGGGGCTCGACGCGTATCTGCGGACGGTCGTCTCCGCCGACGAGGTCGCCCACGGCAAGCCCGCGCCCGACGTCTTCCTGGAGGCGGCCCGCCGGCTGGATGCCGAACCGGCGGACTGCGTGGTCCTGGAAGACGCCGCGCCGGGCGCCGCCGCCGCACACGCGGCCGGGATGCGCTGCATCGCGATCCCTTACGTGCCCGCCCAGGCCGGCGCCCCGGAGTTCACCACGGCCGGACTCCTCCTGCGGGGAGGCCAGGAGGAGTTCACGGCCCGGGCGGCGTACGAGTGGGTCGTGGGCGGCGCCGGCTGAGGGAGCGGCGGGGGCGAGCCGGGGCCGCGCTCGTACGGCACCGGGCTCGACGCCGACTCCGCCACGACTACGACGGCGGGCACGGGCCGGCTCCTCAGCGGGTGGGCGACAGCCCGCCTGGCGGGCCCAACTCCCTTACGGCACCCGGCGCGAGCCCGACTCCGCTCCGGCGCCCCCTACTTCGCCGGTTCGATGTTCTGGTTGAGGCGGAACACGTTCTCCGGGTCGACGTCGGACTTGATGCGGGCGAGGCGGTCGTAGTTGCCGCGGTAGCTGGCGCGGACGCGTTCCTGGCCCTCGTCCATCATCATGTTGACGTAGGCGCCGCCCGCCGAGTACGGGTGGAGGGCGTCGAAGTAGTCGATCGTCCAGCGCTTGACCAGGTCGGCGTTGGCCGGGTCGGGGTCCACTCCGGCGAAGACGGACGCCCAGTTGGCGTGGCGGTAGGCCCACGGAGTCTCCTCCTGACCCACGTCGTGGGCGGCGCCGTCGATCGGGTAGAGGTGCATGGTCGACTGCATGGTCGGCACCTCCGCACCGAACTTCGCGTGCAGCTGGACCGCCTCGTCCGGCACGCTCTCGACGAAGTCGGCCCGCCAGTACCACTGGTGGCCCGGCGGGTAGAGCCCGTCGAACATGGACTGGAGGTCCGGGTGCTGCATGACCATCGGCGCGTGCAGCAGCGGCTGCGGCAACGCGTCGAGCAGCGGCGCCATCGCACGCGCGGCCGCCTCCTGGTCGTCGCCGACCCAGCACCACACCACGCCCGCCGTCTTGCGGAGTTGGATCTCCTCGGGGAACGGCGGGGCCGGCGGAACCGTGCCGTGCAGGAAGAACCCGCCGAGCTCGCGGGGCGCCTGAAGGATGAAGTCCCGGTAGGCACCGAGGACTTCGGCGCTCTCCTCCACCGCCCAGAAGGTCGGCCCGGCGATCACCGTACCGACCTCGTGCAGCCGGAACAGGAACGACGTCACGACACCGAAGTTGCCCCCACCGCCCCGGATCGCCCAGAACAGATCGCTGTTCTCGTCGGCGCTCGCGCGCACCGTGCGGCCGTCGGCGAGGACGACGTCCGCCTCCAGCAGGTTGTCGATGGTGAGCCCGCACTTGCGGGTCAGATGACCGAGCCCGCCGCCGGTGGCGATACCGCCGACGCCGGTGGTGGAGATGATCCCGCTGGGCGTGGCGAGACCGTACGCGTTGGTCGCGCGGTCCACCTCGCCCCACACGCAGCCGCCGCCGACGCGGACGGTACGGGCCCGGGGGTCGATCTCGATGTCCTTGAGAGGGGAGAGATCGGCGACCACTCCCCCGTCGACCGTGCCGAGCCCGGCGCCGTGGTGTCCGCCGCCGCGCACGGCGAGGGGCAGGCCGTGGGTGCGGGCGAAGCCGATCGTGCGGGACACCGCGTCCGCGTCGGCACAACGGGCGATCAGTGCGGGCCGTTTGTCGATCATCGCGTTGTAGACGGCGCGGGCCTCTTCGTAGCCCGAGTCGTCGGGTCCGAGCAACTCCCCCGTGAACGCGGTCAGTTCGCGGCGGGCTGCCTGGGCGGTCGTGCTGGACATGCGGTCCCCCGTTTCCGAATCGGAGCGATTCGTCGGTGAATAGGATCGACGGTGAAAAGGGTCGTCGGTGAACAGGGCCGATGGCGAATAGGGCCGATTCGCACGTTCTACTCGCGTCACATGGCGACGGGCATCCGTGGGCGTCACCCAGCTCGGCCACCCGGGGTACCTACGTTTCGGCGCGCTCCGACAACAGCCCCAGCTCCGCCGCGCGCAGGGCGGCCTGGCGGCGGCCGGGCGCGTCCAGCTTGTCGAGGACCGCCCGTACGTGGTTGTCGACCGTCCGGACCGACACCACCAGGCGTGCGGCGATCTCCGCGTTGGTCAGGCCTTCGGCGAGCAACCGCATGACCTGGAGCTGGCGTTCGGTGAGCCCGGCGGGGTTCTCGCGGGTGGCGGCGAGCGGGCCGCGCGGGATCCGGCGCACCCCGAGCCGGCGCAGTTCCGCACGGAGCAGCCGGGCCGCCGGATCGGCGCCGAGCGTGTCGAAGGCGGCGAGGGCGGTGAGCTTGTCGGCGGGGTCGGGGCTCTCGGAGAGGGCGACGGCGTGTTCGTAGGGGCAGCCCACCGCCTGCCAGATCGCCGCGGCCCGCCGCCACTGGCCGCGCGCCTGGAGGGCGTACGGGTGGTCCGAGTCGTCCGGCGGGACGGGGTGTCCGGCCTTGGCGAGCCAGTACCCCAGTTCGGGGCCGTAGGGCGCGCCGGGCAGGCGGGTCGCCTGGGCGTGGACGGGTTCGGCGGCCTCGATCACCGCCTTCCGGTCCCCGCGCAGCCAGGCCGCCTCCGCCCGGGCCGCCGCCACCGGCCCGGTGCGCTGGAGTTCCTTCGTCCCTACGGCGATCTCCCAGGCCTCGGCGAGGAGTTGACCGGCGCCCGGGCGGCCGCGGCGGCTGCGGACCCGGGCCAGGACGGTGAGGGCGGGGCAGCGGGCCGGGAGGAAGTCGTGCATGCCGTACTCGGCATGCTTCTCGGCGTCGTCCCAGTCGGCGGCGGCGAGCCGGCGGATGGCGAGGGAGACGTGCAAGTAGTTGAAGAATCCCAGGTGTTCGGCGCGGTCGGCCAGGTCCATCGCCGGAGGCAGGAGCCGGTCGGCGTCGGCGTACTCCAGTTTGTCGAGGAGGCTCCAGATGAGGTTGGCGTAGGAGCGGCAGGCGTGTTCGACCTCGCCGGCGGCGAGCGCGACCTCCAGGCTCTCCTCCAACTGCCGTCGCCCTTCCGGGTCTCCGGAGCGCCAGCGGGCGGTGCCGACGTTGTTGAGGGCGTGCGCGAGGATCGCCGGGTCGTCGGCCTTGCGGGCCAGCGCGATGGCGCGTTCGCCGTGTTCGACGGCCTCGGCGTAGCGCTCGGAGAGCATGCGCAGTTGGGCGGTGTTGCTGACGGCGAGGGCGAGCAGCCGGTCGTCGCCCGCGTGTTCCAGGACGGCGACGGCCTCGCGGGCCGCCTCCTGGGCCTCGTCGGCGTTGCCGGCCCACCAGTGGATACGGGAGAGCCAGCGCAGGTCGGCGCCGAGGGCCCGGGCGTCGCCGAGGGCGCGGCGCAGGGCGACCGCCTCCTGCTCGGCGGCGACGGCGGCGGCGGAGTCGGCGATGGTGTAGCTCTCCACGGCGTAGCGTTCGAGGAGGTCGGCGAGTTCGGCGGGGGCGTAGCGGTGCCGGTTGCGCAGGACGAGCCGGAGCTGGGCGGCGGCCTCGCGGTGGGCACCCGCGCTCGCGGCGTCCTTCGCCGCGTCGGGGCCGTAGCGGGCGATGGCGTCCTGGTCGCCGGCCTGGGCGGCGTGGTGGACGATGCGGGCGGTGTCGGAGCCGGGGCGGGCGACGAGGGCCGCGAGGGCGTCTCGGTTGAGGCCGATGCGGCGGGCGGCGGGAAGCGAGTCGGCGACGGCCCGGCGGATCAACTCGTGCCGGAACGCGACCCGTTCGGGGGTGACGGTGAGCAGGCCGCGCTGCTCGGCGGGGGCGAGGACGGCGACGCCCACGCCGTTGCCCACACCTACGCCTACGCCATTGCCTTTGCCCTCTCGCACGCCTTCGCTCAACAGCGCCTCCACCAGCGGGCGTTCGACTGCCGACGGGACCACGGCGAGCTGCTCCAGGGCGTCCACGGTGGCGCCGGGCAAGTCCCGCAGCCGGGCGAGCACGGCGTCGACGACGGTCGGGGGGACCTTCCCGGTGCCGCCCGCGGCCACGATCTCGGTGACGAAGAAGGGGTTGCCGCCGGTGACCGCGTACACCTGTGCCGGGTCGGCGCGGCCGGCGCTGAGGGTGCGGACGGCGTCCAACGAGAGGCGCGCCAGGGGCAGTCGGTGCACGCGGGGCGCGCGGGAGACCTGGCCGAGCAGGTGACGCAAGGGGTGTTCGCGGCTCAACTCGTCGTCGCGGTAGGTCAGGACGAGCAGGGTGGGCAGTTTCTCCACGCGCCGGACGAGGAAGCGCAGGGCATCCAGGGAGGCCTCGTCGGCCCAGTGGACGTCCTCGACGACGAGTACCGCAGGATGCGGCAGCGCGCGTAGCTCTTTCAGCAGGGCCTCGTGGACGCGGTGGCGGTCGCCGCCTTCCATGACGGCCTCCGCGAGTGCGGTGCCGACGCTGCCGATGAGGTCGCGGAAGGGGCCGAGCGGGCGTCGGGTGGCGAGGTCGTCGCACTGTCCGACCAGCACGCGGGCACCCCGGGGCAGCCGGTCCGGCACCGCCGTGACCAGGCTCGACTTGCCGATGCCCGCCTCGCCGAAGACGAGCGCCACGGAGCCGGCCCCGTCCGCCGCCTCCTGTGCGGCCGCGGTCAGCCGAGCCAGCTCGGGCTCACGTTCGAGGATCCCCCAATCCACCCGGAAGATTCTGCCACCGGGGATGCCGTGACGGGGCCTTCGCGACGGACGCTCTCAGAGCACGCGGGGCCCTTCCCGACGGGCAGATCGGGAGCGCTCCGGGCCTTCAGACGGGCAGATCAGGAGCGTACCGGGCCTTCCGACGGGCAGATCAGGAGCGTACCGGGCCTTCCGACGGCCGGTCCAAGAGCACACCAGCCCTTCCCTGCGGCCGGTCCAGGAAAACGCCGGGCCCTTCCTCTCGGCCGGCCTAGGACCGCGGAGTGTCCGGTTCCGGGACGCGCCACGTGATGCGAAAGCGCTGTTCCGGTGGGAGGCCGGGGCGGCCCACCGTCTCGCCCGTCTTGACCAGGTAGCCGAAGACCATGCGGTGGGCCTCCTCCGAGACCTCGTGCCAGGTCTCCGGGGTCACCGTCATGACCTCCCGCATCAGCGCCGGGTCCGCCTCCTGTTCCAGCAGGTCGGCGCGCTCCTCCCGGTCCATCGTCCCGTCGGCGCGGGCGGCCGCGATCGAGCGCTGGAGGAGGTTGGGCTCGCTGCTCAGCCGCCGGAGGATCTCCTGGAAGGCGTACTGGATCCCCTCGGCGGTCTCGGCGGCCTCCCGCCCCGGATCCTCGTAGCCGTACGGCGATCCCCGCTCCGCCCCCACGTAGTCGCCCTTGAGGATGCGCAGGAGGGCGCGCAGGAAGAACTCCGCGCCGGACTCCTCGATTGTGCGCAGGCCCAACCGCACCCACTCGTCCTCGGAGAGGATCGGTTCGTGCGGTACGGCGAGGGCCGGATCGATCTGCACGGCGTTGAACGGGTTGATCAGTACGCCGGCCACCGCTTCCGGCGTCCACCGGCCGTCCTCGCCGCCCCAGCTCATCGCGAGGGAGAGTTCCCGCGCCGACTTCATCCCGCCCGACTCGCCCTCCCGCACCGCGCGCCACAGCGGCAGGAAGCGGGCGGACTCCTCGGCCGGGTCGCGCGGCGGGTCCACGCAGGCCGACGCCAGGACGGACACGATGGACCGGACGGTCTCCCAGCGGGGGACGCGGATCCCCTTGAGGGTCTGGCGCACGCCCTCGTGGCTGACGGTCGTCGGATGGTCCCCTTCGGAGACGAGGGTGCTGATCTGGCGGTGGCTGGGGCGGCCGGCCGCGCGGTGCAACTCGTCCAGGGCGTCCAGGAGGTCCTGGTGTGCGGTGGCCACGGGGTCCCCTCACGCGGTGAGTGATCGTCGAAATCTGCCGACATCCTAGGAATCGGCGGGGGCCGGCATGTCAACATCCGCCAACTTGGCGGCCCCGGACGTCAGATGGTGACAACCGGCCCGAGGCGCCCCTGACCATGGAACACAGCTGGTCCTTCCACCTCAGGAGTCGCCCTCCCATGCACATCCCCGCCTACGCCCACGCCACGATCCGCGCCGCGGCGCCGAACATCCCGACGGCCCGCCAGGCCGGTGGACTTGACTGCTGTCTCTGCGACACGCCCTTCGAGGACCGGGTCGCCGTACCGCTGGGCCCGACCGAGACCTCGGGGTTCTTCGGGTGCCATCCCTGTCTGACCCGGCTGGTGCGCCAGGCCCGGCGGACGCGGGACGCCGAACTCGTCGAGGACGCCGAGCGGGCCCGGGCCGAAGCGGTCGCGTGGGAGGCGGAACGGGACCGGCGTCTGGGCGCCCTGACCGCCGTACGACAGGCTGCCGAGGCCGTGACCCGGCTCGCCGCCGAGGGCGAGGTGGAGCCGCTGCGGGTGGCGTGGCTGCATGTGTCGCTGGAGTCGGCGTACGCCTGGGCCTCGGACGACGCGCCCGAACCTCCGGGCCCCGACGAGGTGTTGAGGGATGCCGACATGCGTCTGACGCTGGAGATGTTCGCTGCGCGGGAGGCCGTCGCGAACCGCCTCAGCTACCACCTGATCGACCGGGCCTCGCCGCCCGAC
This sequence comes from Streptomyces sp. NPDC047072, assembly GCF_040643855.1. Lineage (NCBI taxonomy): Bacteria > Bacillati > Actinomycetota > Actinomycetes > Kitasatosporales > Streptomycetaceae > Streptomyces > Streptomyces sp. NPDC047072. Next base: position 8,861 of record NZ_JBEYVC010000276.1, read on the forward strand.
CCGGAGGAGTGCGAGGAGTACGGGTGCTCCGAGGAGTGCGACGGACGGCACGACACCGTCCACATCGACTGCGGGCCC
>NZ_JBEYVC010000277.1:0-8747 GCF_040643855.1 Streptomyces sp. NPDC047072
ACCCACTGGCGCAGCGGACCCGACTACGAGACCTTCCAGCTGACGGAGGTCCCGGCGCTGCTCGCCCGCGACTACCGGGCGAACGGCGTGCGGGTGTCGCTGCGGATCGAGGTGCCGGGCCTGACCGCGGGGTCGCCGGCCGATGCGGCCTTCTCCTTCCGGGCCGTACCGCAGGTGCACGGTGTCGGCGATCCGACCGTCGTCGCGGACGCCGCCGAGGTGTGGGCCGGGTCGACGGCTCTCGGTCCGCGCGCCCATCTGGACGCCCTGCTCGCCCTCCGCCGCGCGGCGCGCGCGTGGCCCGCGCTCTCTCCCCTTCTCGCGGCGACGGTCCCGGACGCCGTCGAGCTCGCCGACGACGAGGTCGCCGATCTGCTCTCCGAGGGCGCCCGGCGTCTCGCCGCGGCCGGGGTGGAGGTGCACTGGCCCAAGGACCTCACCCGGGAGCTGACCACCCGCGCGGTGGTCGGTCCGCCGGACGGGCAGGGGCCCGCCTCGGGTGTGCCGTCGTTCCTGTCCGCCGACGCCCTCCTCGCGTTCGACTGGTGGTTCGCGCTGGGCGACCGGCAGCTCACGCGCGAGGAGCTGGACCGGCTCGCCGAGGCCAACCGTCCCGTGGTCCGGCTGCGCGACCAGTGGGTCCTCGTCGATCCGGCCGAGGTGCGCCGGGCCCACACACGGAAGGACGGCAAGCTGACGCCCGTGGACGCCCTGAGCGCCGCGCTGACGGGCTCCACGGAGGTCGACGGCCACAGGGTCGCCGTGCAGCCCACCGGGTGGCTGGAAGCGCTGCGGGAGCGGCTCGCGGACCCCGAGGGGCAGGAGCCGGTCCCGCAGCCGGCCGCGCTCGCCGCGACACTGAGGGACTACCAGCGCCGCGGCCTCAACTGGCTGGCGCATCTGACGTCCTTGGGGCTGGGCTGCTGTCTGGCCGACGACATGGGCCTAGGCAAGACGATCACGCTGATCGCGCTGCATCTGCACCGGCAGACCGATCCTGAGTCCGCCGGTCCGACACTCGTGGTCTGCCCGACGTCCCTCATGGGCAACTGGCAGCGCGAGATCGAGAGGTTCGCACCCGGTACGCCCGTGCGCCGCTTCCACGGACCGCGGCGCGACCTCGACGGCCTCGTCGACGGGGAGTTCGTGCTCACCACGTACGGCACGATGCGCCTGGACGCGCCCCGGCTGGCAGCGGCCGAGTGGGGCATGGTCGTGGCGGACGAGGCGCAGCATGTGAAGAACCCGTACTCGGCGACCGCGCGGGAGCTGCGCTCGATCGGCGCACGCGCACGCGTGGCGCTCACCGGAACCCCTGTGGAGAACAACCTGTCGGAGCTGTGGGCGATCCTCGACTGGACCACTCCAGGACTGCTGGGCCGGCTCGGCACCTTCCGCGCGCGGTACGCGCAGGCCGTCGAGGAGGGCCGGGATCCGGCCGCGGCCGAGCGACTGGCCCGGCTCGTGCGCCCCTTCCTGCTGCGGCGGCGCAAGTCGGATCCGGGGATCGCCCCGGAGCTGCCGCCGAAGACCGAGACCGACCGGGCCGTGTCGCTCACCGCCGAACAGGCCGGTCTGTACGAGGCGTTGGTGCGCGAGACGCTCGCGGAGATCTCCGGCGCGGACGGGATGGCGCGCCGCGGGCTGATCGTGAAGCTGCTGACGGGCCTCAAGCAGATCTGCAACCATCCGGCGCAGTTCCTCAAGGAGGAGCGGCCGAGGATCGTGGGGCGTTCCGGAAAGCTGGAGCTCCTGGACGAGCTCCTCGACACCATCCTCGCCGAAGGGGCGAGCGTTCTGGTCTTCACGCAGTACGTGCGCATGGCCCGCCTCGTCGAGCGGCATCTGGCGGCGCGCGGCACGCCGTCGCAGTTCCTGCACGGAGGGACGCCCGTCGCCGAGCGGGAGGCGATGGTGCGGCGGTTCCAGGACGGCGAAGTCCCCGTCTTCCTGCTGTCGTTGAAGGCGGCGGGCACCGGCCTCAACCTCACCCGCGCGGAGCATGTCGTGCACTACGACCGCTGGTGGAACCCGGCCGTCGAGGCGCAGGCCACCGACCGTGCCTACCGCATCGGCCAGACCCGGCCGGTCCAGGTGCACCGGCTGATCGCCGAGGGGACCGTGGAGGACCGCATCGCCGAGATGCTGAACCGGAAGAAGGAACTCGCCGAGGCGGTGCTGGGCGCCGGTGAAGCGGCGCTGACCGAGCTGACGGACACGGAACTGGCCGATCTGGTGGAGCTGCGAGGGGGTGCCCGATGACGGGCCACGAAGCCGACATGGAGCGCACGTTCGCTGCCCTGCCGCCCGCCCAGGGACGGGCGTTCGCGCAGACCTGGTGGGGACTGGCCTGGTTGCGGGCGCTGGAGGACGCGGCACTGGACGCACGGCAGGTGAAGACGGGCCGTCGGCTCGCCCGCGCGGGTGCGGTGGGCGCGGTGTCGGTGCGGCCGGGGCGCATCACGGCGATCGTCCACGACCGTGACCGCACGGGGCACAGGGCCGACGTCCTGCTGTCCGAGCTGTCGGACCGGCAGTGGGACCGCTTCCTCGACCTGGCCGTCGAGCGGTCCGGGCATGTCGCGGCGCTGCTGGACCGGGAGATGCCGACGCAGCTGGTGGAGGACGCGGAGACGGCGGGGATCGACCTCCTGCCCGGGCTGGGCGACCTGGAACCCCAGTGCGACTGTGACGCCTGGGACCACTGCGGTCACACGGCGGCCCTCTGCTACCAGGTGGCGCGGCTGCTCGACCAGGATCCCTTCGTGCTGCTGCTCATGCGGGGCCGCGACGCCCGTTCCCTGACGGACGCCCTCCGGGCCCGCAGCGCCGCGGCCGCGGACTCGCCCGCCGAACCCGGGGAGACGGAGGGCACGGAGGGCACGGACGCCGTCGAGGCGTATGCCGTCGGCGACCTCCTGCCGCCCCTGCCCGGCCTTCCGGAACTGCCGCCGCGTCCCGGGCTCCCGCCCTCCCTGGACACCGGCACTCCGCCGGGCTCCGGGGTCGACCCGACGGCTTTGCGGTACCTGGCCGCGCTGACCGCCGTAGAAGCCCGTCGTCTGCTCGTACAGGCCCTCCGGCCCGCGTCCGAACAGCGGGATCCGCTGCCGGAGCTGACGGTCGCCCAGGATGCCGTACGGCTCGCCGTCGGCTCTCCGGATCAGGGGGTGCCGGACCGGCAGGACACCACCCTGCCGGATCGCGCGGTGACCGAGCGGCTGGATGTCGACCCGCCCGATCCGGCGATCACGGTCCGGCTCGTCGCCGGTTCGGGTCGTGATCCGGAGGCGCTGGCGCGCGCCACGCGTGCGTGGCGGCTCGGTGGCGTGGCCGCGCTGTCCGTCCTGGAGGAGGAGTGGACCGTCTCCGGTGAGGCACTCGCACGCGCGCGTGCCGCTGTGGCGGCGGCCTGGGACGAGGATGAGCGGCCACCCTTGCGGGCCCGGGCCAACCGGTGGACGGTCGTCGGCGCCGAGACCCAGCTGCGCCTGGACCGGGACGGACGCTGGTGGCCGTACCGCAAGGAGCGGGGACGCTGGGAGCCCGCCGGACCGGCGTCCCTGGACCCTGCGACGGCGCTGGCCTCCCTGGACCACCCATAGGTGGCCCCCTGACCGCGATTCAGCCGAACCGCACCGGCAGTTCGGTCAGCCCTCGCAACAGCGTGCTGCTCCGCCAGGTCAGCGTGTCCGGGTCGGTGGCGAAGGCGAGCGCGGGCCGGTGACGCAGCAGGAGGCGTAGCGCTACGGCGGTTTCGGCGCGGGCCAGCGGGGCGCCCAGGCAGTGGTGCGGGCCGTGGCCGAATCCGAGGTGCCCGCGCGTCCGCCGCCGTAGGTCGAAGCGGTCGGGGTCGGGAAAGCGCAGTGGATCGCGTGAGGCGGCGGCGAGGGAGATCTGCACGGAGTCGGCTGCCTCGATCCGGGTGCCCGCGATGTCGAGCGGCTCGGCCGCGAAGCGGAACGCGGTGGCGTGCACGGGCGAGTTGAGAGGCAGTGACTCCTCGACGGCCGCGTCGACCAGGTCCGGGGCCGCGCGGAGCAGGGCGAGGTGGTCCGGGTGGGCCAGCAACGCGTAAACGGTTCCGGAGATGAGGTTGACCGTCGTCTCGTGTCCCGCGACGAGGATCAGGAAGGCCATGCCGAGCAGTTCGTCGGCGGTGAGGTCGGCCGTCGTGACGAGGTCGCCGAGCAGGTCTGCGTCCCGACGGTCTCGCTTGCGGTCGATCAGGTCGGAGAGGTACTCGGTCAGCGAACCGGCGGCCGTCGCCGCCGCCTGCTCCGAGGCGGGCATGACGAGCTGGTGGGACCAGGCGTGGAAGACGGTGCGGTCCGCCGAGGGCACCCCCAATTGGTCGCAGATGACCGTGACGGGCAGGGGAAGCGCGTAGCGGGCCACCAGGTCGGCCGTGCCCCGCTCGGGGAGCGCGGCGAGCAGGTCGAGGGCGACGGCTTCGATGCGCGGCCGCAGTGCGGCGACCCTGCCGGCCGTGAAGTGGGAGGCCACCAGGCGGCGCAGCCGGGTGTGCTGCGGAGGGTCGGTCTGGAGCATGTTGCGGCCGATGGCGTGTCCGCCGTCGCTCCGCCACGACGAGGAGTGCCGAATGTCGTTGCGCAGGCGCGGATCGGCGAGTGCCGCCCGCGCCGCGTCGTGGCCGACCACGAGCCAGCTCTCGCCGCTTCCGGGGACCAGGACACGGTGGACGGCGCCCTCGGCCCGCAGGGCGGCGTAGACGGGATACGGGTCCGTGACGGTGTCGAGGCCGTCCGGGGCCAGATCCTGCAGGGTGGGGGCGGGCATAGTGGTTCCTTCCGGTCGTGGCCAGGGGAGTGGGGAGTCGGCGGTTGTGGGGGACCACACGCTGCCGATACAGGCGTACGGCGTCCCGCGCGTCCGGCCGCTATCGCCAGACCTCGGACACCGCCGCCGCGGCGGCCGACCCCTGGGCGTACCCGGCCCGGGCAGCCGCGGGCCGGCGCGCGTCGGCGGTCATGTCGCGCCCCATGGCACGGCGGGCGGCACGGTCCGGGGTCACGAGCGTCACGTCGACACCGTCGGCGGCCAGCTCGGCCGCCTGCCACTCGGCACCGGGATGCGGACCCACCGCAGCCGGGATTGGGGCGACGGCCAGCACATGGTGATGTCCGCGCGCGAGGTGGAGGTTGGCGGTGGAGCGGCTGCCGCCGTCCATCCAGCGGCGGCCCGCCACGGTCACGGGAGGCCAGACGACCGGGACCGCGCAGCTCGCGGCGACCGCGTCGAGCAGCGGAACGCCCGAGTCGGCGTCGAAGGTCTCCAGGTGCCCCGAGAGGGCGTCGACGGCGGTGATCCGCAAGGTGTCCCCCGGCCACTCCCGCACGCCGTTCAGCAGGCCTTGGACGACGTTGAGGACAACCGACTCGGGTCCCGTCCGGGCCTTCAGCGCGGCCGCACCGAGGCGCCGCGCCGAACGCTGCGGATCACGGGAGCCCAGTGCCGCCCGCAGATAGCGCACCGTCTGGCCGAGCGTGACACCGAGCTCCACCCCGTCGGCCCCGGCCAGTTGACGTGCGTACAGCTCGCGCGCGGGCTCTCCGGCCAGCAACCGGGCGCCGAACACCGCACCGGCCGAGGTCCCGATCACGATGTCCGCGCGGGTCACGTCGACACCGGCGTCGTGGAGTCCGGCGAGGACCCCCGTCAGCCAGGCACCGCCCACCAGAGCGCCGCCGCCGAGCACGAGTGCCGTACTGCCCATTCCTCTGCCCCCTCACCCAGAAATGGGGACTACTCCCCACTTACCCGCTCGACGATAGCATCACTACCGGGGACCACTCCCCGGAACCGCGGAAGGGCGATGATGACGGACGACGCGACGCCACCAGCACGACGACGCGACGCGCGGCGCAACCGCGAACTGCTGGTCGAGGCCGCTCACGAGGTCTTCACCGAGCAGGGGCTGGAGGCACCGCTGGACGTGATCGCCCGGCGGGCGGGCATCGGCAACGCCACGCTCTACCGGCACTTCCCCACGCGCGCGGCACTCGTCGACGCGGTCTTCCGCGACCTGCTGACGGGCACGATCGAGGCCGGCGAGCGCGCCAGGGCCGCCGCGGACCCCTGGGCGGGACTCGTCGGCTATCTGGAGGCCGTCTTCGCCGTCCTGGCCACCGACCGGGGCACCAACGACCTGATGACCACGCACCTCGAGGGCGTCGACTCGCTGCAGGCCGTCCACGCCCACAACCGGGAGACCGTGGAGCTGCTGCTGCGCCGAGGCCGCGAGCGAGGCAGTGTGCGCGCCGATGTCACCACGGAGGACGTCCTGTTCGCGCTGGCCGCCCTAGGACGCGCCGTCCCCGCTCTGGCCACCGCGGTCGCCCCCGAAGCCTGGCGCCGACCACTCGCACTTCTCCTCGACGGCCTCCGGCCCGCCCCGGAGCCTCTCCCCTCCCCCGCCCTGACGGCGGACCAACTCGGCGACGTCCTCCAAGGGCTGGGACCGCACCGCGCACCCAGGGGATGACGTCTCCCCCCGCGAGGCACGCGCGCGTGAAGACGCGCACCCGGGCCGACGAGCGGGCGACGCACGGTATTCACCCTTCCGTCGGACGGCGTTCCGCGACGGACCCAAATCTGGCCACTGTCACCGCACTTGGTCCCCAGGAGGCCCGATGTCCCCGCATGCCACCGTCCGACGCACCGTCGCGGCGGGCGTGCCCCTCGCCGTGATCGCCGCCCTCGTGGCGGCCGGACCGGCCGCGGGCGCCCCGTCCGGAACGGCCCACGTCGTCCGTACGGCGACGCTGGGCGACATTCCGCTCGGGGCGTTCAGCAACGCCCTGCTGCCCGGCTCGGTGGACGACGACCGCGGTGTGGACCTCGGCGGCATCGGCAGCGACATCTACCCGACGGGCCGCAAGGGCGAGTTCTGGACCGTCACCGACCGTGGGCCCAATGGGCAGATCAAGGTGGACGGCACCAAGCGCCGCACCTTCCCGGTACCGGGCTTCGATCCGGCGATCGTGAAGATCCGCGTCTCGGGCGACACGGTGAAGGTCCTGGACGCGATCCCGATCACCACCGCTTCCGGCGGGGCGGTCACCGGCCTGTCCGACCAGGCGGGGCGCGACGAGGCACCGTACAACTACAACGCGCTCACGCCGTTGTCGTACAACCCGAACGGCTTCGACACCGAGGGCATCGTGCGAGCGGCGGACGGGACTTTCTGGCTCGTCGACGAGTACGGCCCCTCGCTGGTCCACGTCTCCGCGCGCGGGAAGGTCCTCACGCGGTACGTGCCCAAGGGGCTGCGCCTCAAGGGCGCGGACTACCCCGTGGTGGAGGCGCTGCCCGCCGTCTTCCTGCACCGGAAGATCAACCGGGGCTTCGAGGGGCTCGCCCAACTGCCCGACGGTGACCTCGTGATGGCCCTCCAGAGCCCGCTGTCGCTCCCGGACACGGACGCCGGAGAGGCTTCCCGGACCACCCGGCTGGTGCGCTTCTCGCCGAAGAAGAAGGCGGTCACCGCCGAGTACGCGTACCGCTTCGATCCGGTGGACGTCGTGGACCCGAGCGAGGACGACACCGCCGAGTTGAAGATCTCCTCGATCGTCGCCGTGGGCGGTGACCGGCTGCTGGTGGAGGAGCGCACCGACAAGGCGGCGCGGCTCCAACTGGTGCGCCTGGAGCGGTCCTCGGACATCCTCGGCGGCCGCTGGGACGACGACACCACCTCGCCGTCCCTGGAGCAACTCGACGACCCGGCGGCCGTTGGTGTGCCCGTGCTCGCCAAGAAGCTGGTCGTCGACCTGGGGACCGTCGCCGGAGTGCCCGGCAAGATCGAGGGCGTCGCGCGCGTGGACCACGACACGCTCGCCCTCATCAACGACAACGACTTCGGGATGACGGACGGGGCCGGGGCGTTCGACGCGCAGGGCCGACTCGTCGACAGCGGGATCGAGACGACCGTGGTGTACGTCCGCCTCCCGCACGGCCGTCTCCCGCACGGCGTCTAGGGGCCGCGTCAGCCGATCAGGGACGGGAGCAGCGACTCCAGATCACTCGGCAGCTCGCTGGGGAACTCACTGGGCAGCTCGCTCGGGAGCTGTGACGGCAGTTCGGAGGGCAACTGGCTGGGCAGTTCGGTCGGCAGGCTGAACGACGGCTTCGGTGAGTTGCTCGAACTGGTCGACGGGGCCGGGTTCTTGTCGGGCGAGTCGTCGTTGCCCGTCGCCAGGAGGACCACGACTGCGACCGCCACGGCGGCCAGCAGCACGGTCAGCAGGGCGAAGAGCGGGCTGCGGCGGCGTCGCGGGCGGTCGGGTCCGTGCCCGCCCGGGTCGCCGCCGACCGGGGCCATCGGCTGGGTGTACGGCAGACCGCCGTGGCGGTCGTGGCCGAAGTCGTCGGGAGGCGGTCCGAAACCGCCACCCGGAGGCGGCGTGTCACCCGGCGGTCCGGGCGGCTTGGGCGGTACCGGAGGCATGGCCATACCGCCCAGAGTCGCCTCGGACCGGGCATGGCGCGACCCCCGCGCGCAAGTCGGGACGGCGCCATGCCATGGATGGCATGGTTCCGGGACATTCCGTGCGGGGGGCGCTGTCGGGGTGCACGCGCGCGTGCCGTCGGCGGAGGCCACTCACGACCGGCGGCACGCGCGCGTGGGTCTCACTCAGCCGCGCGCCCCAAGCGTCGGCGAGCCCGGGACAGACCAGTAAATAGTCCTCGACCGGGGCGAGCAGCCGGGCCGCGTCCGGGGCGTGGCC
>NZ_JBEYVC010000278.1:0-8639 GCF_040643855.1 Streptomyces sp. NPDC047072
ACGGAATTCCGACGGGATGTCAATTCGCGCAAGCGCGAATTGAGGGCACCCGCGCAAGCGCGGGTGCCAGGGCTGGCAGCAAGGGGAAGTGCATCACGCGCGGGACTGTGTAGCCCCTGGGGTTCCAGGCCACCACCCCCGCAACCGATGTGACGGACCATCGGTCCGATAGGTGCCGGCCCCACCGCAGTGACGGGCTCCGCTTACGCTCCACCCGAACCCCTCCCGGCATCCCAACTCACTCCGACCTGTTCGCCAATATTCCGTCAGCATACACGTCAAAGCGTCATGGTGGGGCAAGTTAACGTGAGGCATCACCCTAGAGAGCGAACGAGCGGCGTCGGTGATGCATCACGGCTGCTGCCTGTGTAGTTTCTGGGTCTTAGCTGCACTACCCCCGCCCCTCCCAAAAACTACCGGTTGAATCCAGAATTGCGCCGCCTGGAATTGCTCAGCCCAAGAAAGGAAGCCCCGATATGGGGTGCCGAAATTCAGCGTGCGGAGGTACCGAAGCCGAACGGCCCCCCGGGCCGGGCGGCGGAACCCCAACTGACATCAGCCCCGCCTATTGCTGCTGCTTTTCCGTCACGGCCTCAGCCGCCCGAGACTCAGAGCCGTTGGTGCCGCCTACGGTCTGCGCGGGCCCACGGGCCCGCACGCGAAGCCGCCTCAGCCGCGACGGGGTCCGGCGGGTGCGCGCCGGTGGACCTCAACCACTTATACCTACCCAGATCAAGAACGTGCAGGTCACGGCGTTGCAGATGACGCGATATGCACCGACTGGTGGGACGTATCGCCGCCGATGTGTCCCGACTGAGGGGGCACATCGGGCCTTCAAAGTCAACTGGAGGCGACACGTTCCGCGTTGCCGTGTCAACTGGAGGCGACATCCGGGGACCGTTGTGTCTGGGGAGAGTTCCGTGGTGCGGGCAGGGGGGAGATCTGTCCCCCCTGGGGGGACACAACTTGCGCGGCATGTCGTGTCGAAGCGACATGAGTGTCAAGCGGAGGTGACATACTGCCGAGAGTCCGAAGATCAAGAGCGTGGGAGAGCAGCCTCGTGCCGAGTGAGCCGCAGCGTCGCCGTACGAGCGCCCGTGAGGCGCCGCAGCCGAGCCTGCCTCTGGAGGATCCGGCTGATGCCTGGGATCGGCCGCTACGGCCCGTCAAGGACCTTGACGACGTCGCGCGGCAGTACCCGGGCCGGAAGCTCACGCTGGACAGCCACCGCAAGCCGCTGGAGTTCTACGGGCCGCCGGACCAGCCAAACGCGTTCTCCATGGACAGCCTGGAGTTCTTCCTTGTCATCAGCCAGTTCTTCCGCGAGGCGCTGCCGCTGCGGCTGATCCTGCTGATGATCGCCTGCCAGCGGGCGGGGGGCCGGATCCACCTGACCCAGGACGAGATGGCGCACGTCCTGGACGTGGCCCGTACCAAGGTCAACGAGGCGTTGGGCGAGGTCACGTCGCACGGGATCGTCTTTCGGGTGAAGCGTGGGGTGTACCAGTTCAACCCGCCGTACTCCTATCGGGTGGCTGAGTTCATCCCGGGCACCGAGACGGTGGAGGCTGAGTACCGGAAGGTTGAGCAGCACGACACGATCGCGAAGATCCGAGCCGACGAGAGCCTGCCCGACCTGGTGCGCTTCCCCTCGCTGGAGAAGATGCGCCAGGAGATTGAGCGGCTGCGTGAGGAACGCGCGAAAATGCGTGCTGAGCGGCGTCAGGAACGGGCGGCGCGCAAGGAGAAGGGGGCACAGCAGTGAGCGGTCTGCATTTCGCCGCAGTCAACGCGGAGGGCGTCGTAGCCGACCTGGACCTGCTGCCCGCGGCGTACCGGGTGCTGCTGAAGCTGCGGGCCCACAGCGAGGCCGGCGGTCGTATCGAGATCGACCAGATCACCATTGCCCAGATGCTCGGGCTGAGCCGGGCCGCGGTCAACGCCGCTCTGCGCGACCTCGATCTGGCGCAGCTGGTGAAGAAGCAGCGGGCCGGTGTCTACCAGCTCAACCCGATGCTCGCGGCCTACCTTTCTCCCGAGGACGCCATCGCGGCCGTGAAGGCGATGCCGAAGGGCGAGCGGCTGAACTCTCCCGGCTTCGTCGACCGCTACCGTCACGCGGTCACCGCCTACCAGGACCAGCTCGCCGAGAAGCGCCGGCGCCGGGAAGACGCCAAGCGCCGCCAGGCCCTCAAGGCCGTCTCCTGATCCTGGCCGCCCCTGCCGGACGTCACGGCGCTGCACTCTCATGGTGCGGCGCCGTTCTGGTTCTTCGGAACGAACCGGTGTACCTGGTGCTGCCGGGCCCGTGGCACGGTGAGCAGCAGGAGCCCTGCCCAGGCAAATGCTGCGCCACATCGGCTGACCCCCACACCAGCCACCCGAGACCCACCACCAGGACCACGAACAGCACCGCCACGAAGACCAGCCCACTCGCCGAACATCACGACTAGGAGCAGTGGCATCCCGCCGCCGCAGGCCTGCGCCTCACACCTCACACCCTCACAGTGAACCCCGCCCACCAGGCAAAACAGGCTGTGTGCCTTACAGGAACCGCGGCTACAAGGCCCTGCCGTGCAGGGCGCGGCGGTCCCCGGACATCGCGTAGCGGCGGGCGGCGAGTCCGTGTTCGACGGGCTCGCCGATCTGCTCGCACAGCAGCGCCAGGACGCCGGTCGCCGCCTCGGTGTCGGACAGGTAGGGCGGCGCGACTTCGAGCATCAGCTCGCCGATCGCGTACGTGCTGGCAAAGAGGTCGTCGGTGAGCTGGCGCCCTACGGCGACAAGGGGATCCGCCGACGGAGCGGCGGGCGGCGGAGGCGGGGCGGTACGGACATCGCGGACGGCCTGGCGGACCACCGCCCGCACCGTCGGCTCATCGAGGGCCGCGAGGCCGCTGTGGGCGAGGGCGGTGAGTCGGCGGCTGATCAGCTCCGCGACGACGTCCGCACGGCCAGCGACGGCGATCAGGGCGCGCTGGGACAGGCCGTAGTCGAGCGCGGCCCCGGCGGCCGTGCCGGTGTCTCGCGTGCGAGACGCCTCGGTGCCGATCTTGACGGCGCCGTGGATCGCGGACAGGGCGCGGGCTACGCCCAGGAGCCGGTACGCCTGCGCACGGCTGATGCCGAACTCCGCACCGCAGTATGCCTCCCACGAGGCGAAGCCCAGAGGAATCCACACCTTCGCGGCGTGCGCGTCACGGACCCGGGCGGCGAGCACCGCCACGGAGCGCCGGACGTCGTCCATCGCCTCGCGCAGCCCGGCCGTCACCTCCCGGGCCTGCTCTGCGCTCAGCGGCGGCTGCGCCGGTTCGGCGACGTCGTCCTGGTCCTGGTCGTGCTCGCCCATGCCTCCATCGTCCTCCGCTCCGGCGGGCCGGACCAGGCGTGCGGAAGCACGGAACGACCGGAACAACGCGGACCGTGCCCCCGGTGCAGCGCCGGCTGCCGCATGCAGCGCGACGCGTGCAGCAGGTTGCAGCCATGCAGCGGGTGTGACGCCGCATCAGCCCGGCCGTGCAGCAGCTCCGAGCAGCAGACGCTGCAACCGGGCGCTGCACCGGCGGGGGCCCGGCCCGCGACCCGTGCAGCACCCGTGTGCCGTCTGGGCACCACTCCAACCACCACCACGAGCAGCAGCCCACCCGACCACGAAGCAGCGGCTGCTGTATCCCGTTGCGCAACGCCGCCGTGCAGCGCGGCCAGGAGCAGCACTGTGCAGCAGCCGCAGGCCTTCGCCGACGGCTGCCCTCACAGCTCACACCCCTCACAGTCCCCTCGTTTACCTGGGGACTCGGGCTGTGAGGCTCACAATTTCCGCGTCGTCGGGGAGGTCCTGACGCTCCTTGCGCGGGGCGGGGAGCAGTGGCACCGGGCCACCGGGCAGCAGTCCGCGGCGTTGGAGGACCTGGGCGCGAGCGCGGCACCAGGGTGAGCAGAACTCCCGGAGCCGTCGCCCGGAGTCGGGGCAGCGTTGGGTGCAGACCTTGCAGTGGCCCGGATCGGCGACGGGCGCCAGGCGCTGCAGCAGCCTGCGAACCCGGTCTTCCTCCTCTGCTCCCTGCGGTACGTCGTCGGAGGTGCAGCCCTCGATGAGTTCGGTGAACGCGGCGCGAAAGACGGTGAGCTCACGGCGGCAGGCCCCGAGCAGCTCGAGGTACTCCTCTACCGGCCAGCTGGCGAAGGTGCCGGAGCGCGTCAGGTACAGGCTGACGGTGTCGATCCGGTAGCGGTCCTGGGCATCGAGCAGCAGGTAGCCGGCCAGCTGCCACGCTTCGGCCTGCCGGATGGTGCGGGTGGCGCGGGTGCTCTTGAAGTCGAGCAGCAGTCCGTCGACGGCGAGGTCGGCGTCCGCGGTGAGGTGGTGGGTGGAGAACGTGGGGCCGGGCGTGCAGTCCTCGGGCCGCGAACGGTCGCGCAGGGCCTTCAGGGGGCCGTCGGCGGCTTTGTAGAGCTGGGCGACGACGTCGGCCACCATGTCGCGGTGCGGCAGCTGGAGAAGCCGTTCGAGGGTGAAGGCGCCCGGATCCTCGCGGGCGGTGATGGCCAGCGGGGTGTAGGCGAACCCGATCGGGGTGCGGTAGTTGACCTGGTACCAGGCCGCGGCGATCAACAGGCGGGCCAGGTCCTCCTCTTCGTCCTGGTCCCGGTCCACGGGCAGGCCGCGGTTGTCGAGCTCCAGGCGCAGCACGGTCTCCTTGAGCCGGTCGGCGAGTTCCTTGCCCACGGCGCGCATCCTCTGGCCGGCGTCGCCGGTGCTGAGGTGCACCATGCCGAGGATCGCGACCGGGTCGACGGGCTTGACTGCGGTGAAGGCCAGGCGCAGCCGGTAGTCGATCGCGGTGCCGACGGTGCCGGCCTCCGTGCCGACGCCCGGGCCGGGCAGCACGAGCTGGTCGTCGTGGTGCCGGGCCCGGTAGTTCTTGCGCAACGGGGTGGCGCCGGCCGACAGTTCCCGGTCGAGGAAACGGCGCAGCGGGGTGCGCGGACAGTGGATACCTGAAGTCAGGCTCATGAACACCGCCTTGGGCAGCGAGCGCCGTGACGGCGCTTCGGGGTTGTCACGGTTTGGACGGTAGGGAGCGGCACTGACATCCCGTCACCCGCAAGAGGGAACGAGGGGAGCCGCGGGCGATGGATTCACCCGTACGAGGGGCGGCGCGGCGTCTTTGGTGACAGGGACGGCAGGGTGAACACGGCGGTTGAATCCGGCTGTGTCACGCGTCTCTCACAGCCTCACAACCTCACAGCTGACCCCGTTCGCCTGGGGAAATGGGCTGTGAGGCTCACAGGTGACATGAGGCTGAGAGCGTCGGCGCGCCCCTACGATCCTCACCATGAGTAGCGAGACGGTTACCGTCCAGGTGGACCCGCAGGAGTTGCCGGCCGACAGCTTCACGGAGTCGGACATCGCCAGAATCGAGTTGGTGTCGTGGGGTGAATACCGCGCGGCGGACTTCGGCAAGTTCGCGCAGATGGTGAGTGAGGACCTGGCGCAGGCGGGCGACTACGTGCGTCAGGCGGCGCGCATCGTGGGTTCGGTGGAGACGGTGTTCCTGACGGCCTCGGTGATCGCCGAGCGGGTTCGTGGCACCAGCTGGGAAGTCATCGCAGAAGCACTCCGTATGAGCGCAGCGGATGCAGAGAAGCGATGGGGCGACGTCGAAGCGAGGTGGCGCCGCACCAGTCGCGCAGACAGCCTCTACCGGAAGGACCCCGGAAGGCATGCAGCGTCGGCCGACCGGTACATCACCACGGACACGCCCTACCAGTTCACGACCGCCACGCGCCTGCCTCTGTCCGCCTCGCTGGACGCGGCCGCCCATCTCACCGGCCGCGACGTCGCCGCAGCGGACCATGCGTTCGCCGGCACCGCCTGCACGCACTGCTCCCACTGACCTTGCGACGCTGGAACGCCCCGCCCACGGCAAACTGGAATGTCAGGGGCGGGGCGTTGTCACCTGGCGGCTATCCCAGCCAGACGATGTCCAGGATGGACAGGTGCCGCAGGGCGCGGTTCGCGAAGTAGATGACGGACAGCTGGCCGACGGACGCGATGCGCACGTCCTCGCCCTCGAGGTCGCCGGCGTCCCACTGCGGGAAGCCCCACGGGTTCCCGGCCGCGGAGTCCAGGACGTCCCAGACCATCTGCTCCGCGTGCTCGGGCAGTACGGCAAGCACTTTCGCGGCGGGCGGCGACAACCGGACCGCGTACGGCTGACCGCTCACCGGCGCCTGCTCCGGATCTCATCAAGGTCGACGAACCCGGTCTCGTCACGGCCGGAGGCGAGGAACGCGTCGACCGCCGGGGCGGAAGCAACGCGGGCCTGCCAGACCTGGACGACTTCGTACAGCCCGGCGAGGGAGAACGTCCGGCGCGACTCTTCCAGCGCGGCTGCCCACTCCTGCTCGAAGGCCGGCACCCACCGGTCCGCACGCCGGTCGGCGCGCAGCTGCGCAAGCAGTTCGGCCGGAGCTCCGGGCGCGGGGGCGTACGGGGTGACGGGTGCGTGGTCGGGCTGCGCGCTCATCTGGTCCTCCCGGCAGGTCGTACCGTCACGGTACGCGTGCCGGGTGGCCGTGGATGCGGGCATGGGACAGATCCCTTCTGCCGGATCAGGGTGCTGGCGACAGCGTGGGGGCGTGCGGGGATGACTGCTGGTTGAGGAACTGGCCGTAGGCGGTCTCCGCGAACCACCAGCCGGTGGGCGAGTGCTTCGTGCGCCACGGCCGCGGTTCCACCAGCGTCTCCAGCTGGCCGTCGGGGTGCTGGAGGCAGACGCCGATGCCGTAGACGCCGAACTCCAGCAGCTTCTCCGGGTAGTTGACGGTGGGAGCACGGGTGATGATCACCCGGCGCGCGCAGAACTCTATGAACTTCTGTACGGCGTCCATGGCCAGCTGGGAGGCGCTCACCGACCGTACGGTGGCCAGCTGAACCTGGCACGGACGAACGACGTGCCGGACAACCAGGCCGTCGGTGACCGTGCAGATCCCGGCCGGCGCCCCGCGGACGTAGTCACGCTGCCGGTCGGAGAGGGACTCCAGCGGGACGGGCAGGCCGTGGGGCAGCGCCATCAGAACGTCCAGGCCGCCGAAGCCGTACCCGGTGGCAACCCCCAGACCAGCAGCCTGACGCCGTTCGTGTTCCGCGTCGTCGATGTCGAGCTGGAGTTCTGCGACGCCGAAACCGGCCGACGCGGGAACCGTTGCGCGTATCACGAGGGTGCTCCGATCGGCATGGCCGGCGCCTGCTCGGTGTCGGCGATCTGCTGAAGGAGGTAGAGCATCCGGTCGGCCCGGCCGGGTGCGACGGCCATCGGCCGATCGCCTTCCGTGGTGACCTCGCCGCGCCACGCGCTGGCCAGCAGGGCCATCTCGTGGACGTGCCCGTCGGCCGGCAGGAACCAGGTGGCGCCCTGCGAGCGCAGCCCGGCCGCCAGGTCGTCCAGGTCGCGGTAGCGCCAGATCAGCACGGTGAGCTGGGACAGGATCGCGGCCAGGACCTCCGAGCCCGAGACCGGGTCGCCGGCGCCCGGCGGGATGCCCTTGGCCCGGGTGGAGACCAGGCGCAGCAGCGGTTCGGCGATCACCAGTCCGTTCGCGCCGAGGACGGTGACCTTGCCCGCCGACGGGCTGCGCCGGGTGCCCGCCGGGGTGTGGCCGCGCTCGGTGTAGTCGACGTGCAGCACGGCCAGCGGGCGGTTCTGCGGGATACGCAGCAGGCTGCGGGCCGTACGGACGGCTCCCGCGCGTTCGCGGGCGGCTTCTTCCTGGCGGTGGCGCAGGCCGCGGATGTGCCAGCAGGCCGGGCACAGCGCGCCGTACGACTCCGTCGCGATCGGGGCGCGGTCGGGGCGGGCACCGCAGTCCACGCACACCCTCGCCCGCACCGAATTCTCCAACCGGGCCCGAGCGGCCTCCAGCTGAGCGGCCGTCGACGCGGTCGGCGCCGACTGGTCGATCCGGTACAAGGTGATCGTCGTGCTGCGGCCGATCCCGTCCCGGCCGTCGACCGTCGCCGCGGCCGGGCCCGGCTGACGCGGGAGATCCATGCTCTTGAGCTGGGCGGCGGTCGCGTAGATCCCGGACGGGACGTCCCGCCAGGACGGGAAGTGCGGGCGGCGGGCCTTCGTGCCGGTGGGCGCGGTCACCTCGAGGCTCCCGTGCCGTGCGGTGCGTCGGCCGTGGCGTACGGGTCGGGGAGCCGGGTGGCCTGCACCCATCCCGCCGTCGGCGACCAGTAGGCGATGTTCGCGGTGGCGTGGCGGATGACAGGCTCGGTGGCGCCGTCCAGGAGCAGGCGCAGGTACTGCCCGGCGGTGTCGACGATCTCGCCCTCCCCGTCGATGTGACGGACCCGCCCGCCGATCGCGGCGCGGACACCGAACCGCTCGGGCAGTCGGTAGTACGAGTTGATGTAGTCCAGCTGACCGGCCTGCCGCTTCCGGGTCTGGACGATGTTCTCCGGGTCGTCGTCGTGGTCGTACGGCACGGATTCCTCCTGCTGATGAGTGATGGGGTGTGCGTGCTGGCCAGCTGCGGAACACTGGAGGCGCGGGAGCAGGACCGCGCCGAAGAGCAGGGTGGCCAGAACGCGCACCCCGAAGACGGTCGCCACCGCGAACGCCACGCCTCGGT
>NZ_JBEYVC010000279.1:0-8620 GCF_040643855.1 Streptomyces sp. NPDC047072
GCGGTCGTCGGGATCTGATGACGGCACTTGGCGTACAGCCACGACGCCACCGCCGACTCCGTTCCCGGAAACGTCCGGGACCCCGCCGTTCTTCCTGTCCGCAGGACGTCTAGCCGGCGAGCCGCTCGACCGCCGCCCGCACGCGCTCGTCCGTCGCCGTCAGCGCCACGCGGACGAACGTCTCGCCCGCCTCGCCGTAGAAGTCGCCCGGCGCCACCAGGATGCCGCGCTCCGCGAGGTGGGCGACGGTGTCCCAGCAGGACTCGTCGCGGGTGGCCCACAGGTAGAGGCTGGCCTCGCTGTGCTCGATCCGGAAGCCGTGGCCGAGCAGCGCCTCGCGCAGGAGGCTGCGGCGGGCGAGGTAGCGGGCGCGCTGCTCCTGGACGTGCGCGTCGTCGCCGAGGGCCGCCACGACCGCCGCCTGGGTGGGCGCCGGCGTCATCATGCCGCCGTGCTTGCGGATCTCCAGGAGAGGCGCGAGGACGGCCGGGTCGCCCGCGAGGAAGGCCGCGCGGTAGCCCGCGAGGTTGGACCGCTTGGAGAGCGAGTGGACGGCCACGATGCCGTCGTAGGAGCCGCCGTTGACGTCCGGGTGCAGGACGGAGACCGGGTCGGCCTCCCAGCCCAGCTCCAGGTAGCACTCGTCGGAGAAGACCAGGACGCCGTGCTCGCGGGCCCAGGCGACGATCCGGGTCAGCTCGGCCTTGTCCAGCACCCTCCCGGTCGGGTTCGACGGGGAGTTGAGCCACAGGAGCTTCAGGCCCGCCGGGTCCAGCTCGGTCGGGTCGTCGTACACCTCGTAGTCCGCACGGGCCAGGCGCGCGCCGACCTCGTACGTCGGGTAGGCGAGGCGCGGGTACGCGACCCGGTCGCCGGGACCGAGGCCCAGCTGGGTCGGGAGCCAGGCGACGAGTTCCTTGGAGCCGACGATCGGCAGGACGTGCCGGTGGGTGACCCCGCGGGCGCCCAGGCGCCGCTCGACCCAGCCGGTGATCGCGTCGCGCAGCGCCGGGGTGCCCCAGACGGTCGGGTAGCCCGGCGAGTCCGCCGCGTCGATCAGCGCCTTCTGGATCAGGTCGGGGACCGGGTCGACGGGGGTGCCGACGGAGAGGTCGACGATGCCCCCGGGGTGCGCGGCAGCCGTCTTCTTGTACGGCTCCAGCTTGTCCCAGGGGAAGGTGGGAAGGCGGTCGGAGACTGCGGACACGGCTTTCGCGCTCACTTTCGGGTCGTACGGGTCCTACGGGTCGTACGGCAAACGCCTCGGTCCCGCACAGCCGTGATCAGGCCGTACGGGACCGGGGCGGCACGCCTTGAGGGTGCCGGATGATCAGGCCTGCGGCGGCAGCGCGGCGATGAACGGGTGGTCCCGCTCGATCAGGCCCAGCTTGCTGGCGCCGCCGGGCGAACCGAGCTCGTCGAAGAACTCGACGTTCGCCTTGTAGTAGTCCTTCCACTCATCCGGGGTGTCGTCCTCGTAGAAGATCGCCTCGACCGGGCAGACCGGCTCACAGGCACCACAGTCGACGCATTCGTCCGGGTGGATGTACAAGGACCGGGAGCCCTCGTAGATGCAGTCGACCGGGCACTCCTCGATGCACGCCTTGTCCTTCACGTCGACACAAGGCTGCGCGATGACGTAGGTCACGCTGTCGTTCCTCCTCCATAGGGCGCTGGCGGGCCTCCTCAGGCTCCGCCGCCTCGCGCGCGGGAGCGCGGCGTCGTCGATGCCCGCCCCTAGTATCTCCGTTCTTGGGCATGATCCGAACAGGAGGGGTGAACTGACCTGTGGAAATCTCCGCCGCCGGACGTCTCGTCGTCCGTATCTCCGCTGCTGACGTGGGCAAACGGGTATCCGTCCGGTACCTGACCGAATCCGGTGTCACCCAGGAGAAGTTCACCGACACGGTGGGTGTTCTCACATCATGGGACGACGGTGTGCTGCTGATCACGCGGCGGGACGGTGAGAGCGTCCGCATTCCGGAAAGCGCGCTGGTCGCGGGCAAGGTCGTGCCCGCCGCACCGGCCCGGCGCCGGGGCCCGGCCGCCTCGTACGAGGAACTCTCGCGGGTGGCCACGCGCGCGTGGCGGCCCGTCGAGAGCGAGCGGCTCGGCGAGTGGGAGCTACGGGCCGCCTCCGGCTTCACCCGCCGCGCCAACTCCGTCCTGCCGGATGGCGACCCGGGCCTTCCCCTCGACGAGGCGCTGAGCGCCGTACGACGCTGGTACGGCGAGCGCGGGCTGCCCGCGTACATACAGACCGCCACCGGCGCCGAGGGCACGCAGGAGCTGCTGTGCGCGCAGTTGGAGGAGCGCGGGTGGACGCGGGAGGTCTCCGCCGAGCTGTGGACCGGGGCGCTGGCCCCGATCGCGGACCGGGAGACCGAGGGTGTCGTGCTGACCCGGGAGGCCGACGCGGACTGGCTGACGCGCTATCAGCGCAAGGGGGTGAGCGAGGTGGCGCTGAGAGTTCTGGGGAGCGGGCCGTCGGTGTGGTTCGCCACGGTCCCCGGTGCGGACGCGCCCGCCGCCATCGGGCGGTGTGTCGTGGACGGCCGGTGGGCGGGGTTCGCGGCCGTGGAGGTGGATCCTTCGCTACGGCGACGGGGGCTGGCCTCGACCGTGATGGCGGCGCTGGCCCGGCGGGCGCTCGACGAGGGCGCGTCGGCCGCGTGGCTCCAGGTCGAGACGGAGAACGCGGGGGCGCGGGCGCTGTACACCGGAATGGGGTTCACCGCGCACCACGCGTACCACCACTATCGCGAACCGGTCGTCTCCGACGGCACGCGGTAGTAGCGATCGCTGTGAAAGGGCACGAGCCAGCTATGCGTCCCCCATACCCCCCGCCGTCCGAACGGTCCGCCGAGCTCCGGAGGCGGTTCGCCGACGAGGCGCGCGCCGAGCGGCCCGACCTGTCCGCGCTGTGTCTGCTGGTGGGGGCGGCGGCGGACGGAGAGCTGGACGAGGCGGGCATCGACTTGGCGCAGGTCGAACTCGACGAGCTGGCGGGGCGGTTGCCGTTCCGGCCCGGGGGCCCGCGGTCGTGGGCGGTGTCGCTGCGGGAGCTGTTGGGCGACCGGTGTGGGTTCCGGGGTGCGCCCGTCGACTATCAGCGGCTGGAGTCGTCGCTGCTGCACCAGGTGCTACGGCGGCGGCGCGGGCTGCCGATCCTGCTGTCCGTGGTGTGGATGGAGGTCGCTCGGCGGGCCGGGGCGCCGGTGTACGGGGTGGCTCTGCCGGGGCACTTCGTGGTGGGGTTCGGGCCGCCGGAGGAGCAGGTGCTGGCCGATCCCTTCGACGGGGGGCGGGTGTTGAGCGGGGGTGATGCGGACGTGTTGGTGGCGGGGGCCACGGGGGCGTCGCTGGATCCCTCGATGCTGGTTCCCGCGGAGCCGCTGGAGGTGGTGCAGCGGATCCTGAACAACGTACGGGCGTGGGCCGCGGCTCGGCCGGAGCGGTCCGATGTGTCGTTGTGGGCCGTGGAGTTGGCGCTGGCGTTGCCCTCGCATCCCGCGCGGTTGCGGTACGAGCGGGCGCAGTTGCTGGTGCAGAGGGGGGACTTCGTCCTGGGGGCCGGGGAGTTGGAGGCGTACGCGGAGGTGGTGGGGGCGGTCGACGAGGCGGCGGCGGCGAAGGTCCGGCAACAAGCACACGCGGCGCGAGCGATGTTGAACTGAAGAGCTACAGCCAGCCCTTCTCTCGTGCGATGCGGACTGCCTCTGCCCTGTTGCGCACCGCCAGCTTCTGGATCGCCGTCGAGAGGTAGTTGCGGACCGTTCCCTGGGACAGGTGCAACGTCGTTGCCAGTTCGGCGTTTGTCGAGCCGTCCGCCGCTGCTCTCAGGACCTCCCGCTCCCGGTCCGTCAGCGGGTTCGCGCCGCCTGCCAGGGCCGCTGCCGCCAGTGTGGGGTCGATGACCTTCTCGTCCTTCAGGACCTTCCGCACCGCTTCCGCGAGTTGGGACGCCGGGGCGTCCTTGACCAGGAAGGCGTCGGCGCCCGCCTCCATCGCGCTGCGGAGGTAGCCGGGGCGGCCGAAGGTCGTGAGGATGACCAGCTTCACCGCCGGGAGGTGCTCGTGGAGCTGGGCCGCGGCCTCGATGCCCGTCGCGCCCGGCATCTCGATGTCCATGAGGGCCACGTCGACGTCGTGGGCGCGGGCGGCCTCCAACACCTCGTCGCCGCGGGCCACTTGGGCGACGACCTCGATGTCGTCCTCCAGCCCGAGCAGCGCGGCGAGGGCCTCGCGGACCATCGACTGGTCCTCGGCGAGCAGGACCTTGATCGTGCGGGTCGTCATGAGGCGGATCCTACGTCCGCCGTGGCGGGCGAAGCTCCTGCGGGGACCCTCGCGACCAGCCGGAAACCACCCTTGACCCGCCCCGCCTCCAGCGTGCCGCCCGCCTTCTCCAGGCGCTCGGTGAGCCCGGTCAGGCCGTTGCCGGGCCCCTCCCCCGAGCCACCCGCGCCGCCCGAGCCGTCGTCCTCGACGGACAGCTCCAGCATCGGCCCGTCGAGGGTCTGGCGGCGCAGCAGCTCGACCGTGCAGCGCCGGGCCCCGCTGTGCCGTACGACGTTGGTGACCGCCTCGCGCAGCGCCCAGGCCAGGGCGGACTCGCTGTCCTCGGGGATGCCGTCGAGGTCGGGGTCGGCCGGGACCTCCGCGGCGATCCCGGCCGTCGTCAACGCGACCTCGACGCCCGCGAGTTCGGCGGCGAGGCGGGGACGCCGGTAGCCGGTGACGGCCTCGCGGACGTCGACCAGGGCCTGCCGGCTGACCTGTTCGATGTCGGCGACCTGCTGGGCCGCCTTCTCGGGGTGGTCGGGGAGCATCCGGCCCGCCAGCTCGCTCTTGAGCGTGATCAGGGACAGGGAGTGGCCCAGCAGGTCGTGCAGGTCGCGGGCGAGGCGCAACCGCTCCTCGTTGGCCGCGAGATGGGCGACCTTGGCGCGGGCCTCGCGCAACTCGACGGTTGTCCGGATCAGTTCGCGGACGCCGGTCATCGAGAAGCCGCCGAGGAGGGCCGGGAAGAGCAGCCCGGTCAGGAAGGACCGGCCGCCGGGGACGGAGAGGGCGACGGCGGTCAGCAGGGCGGAGACGACCGGGATGCTCCAGCGGGCCATCCGGAACGGCAGGGCCGCGCCGGAGGAGATCGCCACGTACACGTACAGGACCAGCCATTCGCGGCCCAGGGTCAGGGAGAGCACGGTCGACTGGGCGGCCAACACCGCCACCGAGCCGAGCACCGCCCGGTTGGTCTCACCGCGCCCGGTACGGAAGACCAGGGCGAAGTACCAGGCCACGAAGGCCACCAGGCCGATCCAGCCGAGGACCTGGACGCCCGGGCGGTGTCCGCCGTGCAGCAGGTCGCCGACGGGCGCGCTCAGATAGGCGAGCCAGATCCCGATCCAGAGGAACTTGACGACCTGCTGCCTGCGGTTCTGCGGGCGCTGCCCGATGCCGACGGTGCTCACGCCTTCAGCGTGTCCTTCCGGTACAGCCAGGCCGCGCCGCCCGCGAACAGCGCGAAGGAGACGGCCAGGATGACGAGGTCCTGTGCGTGCGGGGCGCGGCTCTGCTCGATGGCCTGCCCGAGAGCAGCGTACGCGTGCGTGGGCAGCCACTTGGCGATGTCCTGCAGCCACTGCGGGAAGGTCGTCGAGGGCATCCACAGGCCGCCCAGCATGGACAGGCCGAAGTAGGTGATCATCGTGATCGGGCGGACCGCGTCCCCGGAGGCGAGGTAGCCGATGGCCACGCCGAGCGCGGCGAAGACCAGGCTCCCGGCCCAGATCGCGGCGGTCAGCGCGAGCCACTGCCAGGCGTCCAGGCGTACGTGCTTCACGGCCGCGGCGACGACGAACACGACCACGATCGAGGGCAGGCTCACCACGGCGGCGCTCGCGGTCTTGGCGAGGACATAGCCGCGCCCCGGGAGCGTGGTCAGCCTCAACTGCCGTACCCAGCCGCTCTCCCGCTCCTTCGCGATGCGCTCGCTGTTGCCCATCAGGACGGCGGTCAGGGCGCCGAAGGAGGCCATCGAGACCATCATGTACGTCGGCACGGTCAGGCCGGTGCCGTCGACCTTGGTGGTGCTGTCGGCGTTGCCCGCGATGATCAGGAACAGCAGCGACGGGTACATCACCGAGAAGAACAGGAACTTGCGGTTGCGCAGGGCGCGGGTGAGTTCCAGCTTGATCAGGCTGTTCACGACTGCTTGGCCTCCTCGGCTGCGGTGATGGCGACGAAGGCCTGCTCCAGACCGAGCCCGGCGACTTCGAGGTTGCGGGGGTAGACGCCGAGGCCGTAGAGGGCGTGGACGGTCGCGTCGGCGTCGGTGGACTGGATGCGGACGGTCTGGCCGGAGATGTCGATGCTGGTGAGGAAGGGCAGTTCACGCAGAGGCGCCTCCTCGATCACGCCCTCCAGGTCGAAGGCGATCCTGCGGGCACCCGCCTTCGCCTTGATCTCGGCGGCGGTGCCGTCGGCGAGCAGTCGGCCCCGGTGCAGCACGAGCACCCGGTCGGCGATCGCGTCCGCCTCCTCCAGGTAGTGCGTGGCGAAGAGGACCGTACGGCCCTGGTCGGCCTGTTCGCGCATGGTGGCCCAGAAGGCCTGGCGGGTGGTGACGTCCATGCCGGTGGTCGGCTCGTCCAGGACGATCAGGTCGCTGTCACCGGCGGTCGCGAGGGCGAAGCGGACGCGCTGGGCCTGGCCGCCGGAGAGCTTGTTGACCTTGCGGTCGGCGATCTGGGAGACCCCGGCGCGGGCCAGGACGTCGTTCGGCTGGTACGGCTTCGGGTGCAGGGCGCAGGCCAGCCGGACCAGCTCGGCGACCGTCACCTCGTCCATCAGGCCGCCGCTCTGCAGCATCGCGCCCACCCGCCCGGCGACGATCGCCTCGCGTGGCCTCATGCCGAAGAGCCGCACGCTGCCGCTGTCGGCCTGCTTGAGGCCGAGCAGCAGATCGAGCGTGGTCGACTTGCCGGCGCCGTTGGGGCCCAGCAGCGCCACGGTCTCCCCCGGCCGCAGGGTCAGAGTCAGCCCGTCCACGGCCCGGACCTCGCCGTACGCCTTGCTCACCTGGTCGAACGCGACCACCGAAGCTGTCGTTGTCATACGGCCATGGTGGCCGCGGCGGTGGGGCCGCGGGCAGTGTCGGCCGTCCGGAGTGCCGCATGACAGATGTCATACGGCACTCCGCGGGGCGTCAGCTCGGGTTCGTCTCGATGGTGACGACCCGGTCGGTCTTGCTCAGCAGGGCCTGTCGTACGGCGCCGTAGACGTCCTGGGGTGTGACGGCCGTCTTCTGGCCGGTGCCCCGGGTGATCAGCACACCGTCGAAGAGGTTGCCGTAGAGCCCCTGGAGCGCCGCCATGTCGGGGCTGTCGACGAGCTTGCCGTTCACCGCCTTCACCCGGAGGAACTTCCACAGGGAGTTCTCGGGGCTGAACACGATGGAGTGCGCGGCGTCGGTCTGCACGGTGATCTTGGCCGACATCGCGGGCTCCGCGAAGGCCTTCATCTCCCGGTCGACCTCGGCGTTCGAGACCGAGGGCTGCTTGGTCGTGGTCGGCAGGGTCACCGCGGCGGCCGTGCCCGTCTCGACCTGGGTGCGGTACGCCTGCTCGACCGCCGCGACCGAGCGGTCCACGTCGATGCCCTTGCCCGCCTTGCCGTAGACGGCGACGGCCTTGCCGCTCTCGAACTTGATCGTGCCGTCGGTCGCGGAGCCGGAGCCGCCGGCGGCGTTCTCCAGGGCCGCGCGGAGCTTCTCCTCGTCGACCGGCATGACGGGGTCGATGACCCGGTGCTGGCCGAACAGGGAGCCGATCACGGAGACCGGGTTGTAGTCGCTGGTCGCCGCGGCGGAGACGGTGGCCTGCTCGTCGAGCTGGAGGCCCGCCTGGTCCGGCCTGAGCGAGACGGTGTCGCCGTCGACCGACAGCTTCAGCGCCTGGTCGACGCGCTTGCCGAAGACGTCGTCCATCTTCTTGACGGCGTCGTCGCGGGTGCCGCCGCCGATGTCGACGCCGAGCACGGTGGTGCCCTTGGGGACGTCGGAGCGGTTCATCAGGAGGCCGGCGCCGTAGACGCCCGCGCCGACGACGATCACGAGGCCGCCGACGAGGGGGAGCTTGCTGCGGCCCTTCTTTTTCTTCTTCTTCGACGAGGCGGTGTTCTGGGAGGCCGTGTCGGGGCGCGTCTGGGCGTCCGTCTGGGCGCCCGGCGGGACGACGGGGATGCCGCTGGTGACGGTGTGGCCGGAGACGTTCTCCCGGACGCCACCGTAGCCGGGGGTGCCGGGTTCGGGGGCCGGCTTCTGCGGGGTGAGGATCGCGGTGTCGTCGCTCAGACCGCCACCGGGGCCGAGGGTGCCGGCACCGGGGTTCTGGGAACCGCCGAGTCCGGTGGGGCCGGCGAGGCCGCCGACGATGCCGGGGCCGCCCGGACCGAAGCCGTTGGGGTTGCCGGTGCCGGGTCCGCCTACGCCCTTGCCGGTGCCCGGGCCGCCGACACTGCCGAAGCCGTTGGAGCCGCTCGCGCCGGGCCCGCCGGGACCGCCCTGGCCGACGGCTCCGCCCGGCCCGCCGGACGTGCCGGGTCCGCCCTGGGGAGG